>JBNGEE010000167.1:0-1085 GCA_049975565.1 Candidatus Aenigmatarchaeota archaeon | reverse complement strand
TCGGAAAGCCTGCTTTTTCCCGATTTCACCTCGATAAACACCACTTCGCGCGGCCCGTTCTCGCAAATGCCGTCAAAGACCACAAAATCTATGGGGGAGCCCAGAAAGCGGGCATCTGTCGGGTTGTAGCGAAATTCGGGCAGGAGCGGGGCCAGCTGCTCCCTGAATTTGCCCTCAAGGACGACGCGGCTCTTCTCTATCGCCTCGCGGCGGATTTCTTTCTCCCGGCCGATTCTCTGTATCAAAAGCCACAAAAGGATGATATTTACGAGCGCCAGAAGGGCGATAACCCAGTAGAGGTTCATAATTTATATTTTGCAAATGTATGTTATGAAAATCCCCAAGGTCCAGAAGCGGTACTGCAAGTTCTGCAAAAAGTACACCGAGCAGAAGGTCAAGAGAATCAAGAACAAGCCAAGGCGGACTCTGGCCGTCGGGCAGAGGCGCTACCTGCGAAAGCTTGAGGGATACGGCTCGTTTCCTAAGAAAAACCCCAAAGGGAGAGGCAAGCCGACCACGAAGCTGGACCTGAGGTACGAGTGCAAGGCCTGCAAGAAGTCAAACATCATCGGGAAGGGGTTTAGGATTAAGAAGGTCGAATTTGTGTAAAAACCAATTTTGGCCATGCAAACATACTTACAAACGCAGGCCCAAATCATTCGGGGAAAAATACAAAATAAAATTAGCCTAGTTCAAATACGATTCTGCAAGGCGTGAGGTCATCCATTCGTAGTGTTTTATCGCCTCCTGAGACATTCCGGACATCGCCAGCGATGCGGCGACGTTTATATCTGTGCAGACATTGCCCCATATTTCCCTTGCATCCCGCCTTTTGTTGATTGCGCCGACTATTTTTGGATCTAACGCGTAGTAGCTTGCCACCAATCGCCTCCCTTCTGAATCCCTCATCAGTGTGTTGTTTCTGACCTCTCTTAAGACCTGAAGCTGATAGCAGTCATCTGGAAGCCCTTCCGCTACTGTGCACGCTGTCGTAAGATAGCATCCTCCTGCATCGGAAGTGCTTTCACCTATCCTAAACTTCTCCTCGGCCTTTCTATTCGCATCGTCTCTGTTCCATCCGCAAC
>JBNGEE010000166.1:0-1013 GCA_049975565.1 Candidatus Aenigmatarchaeota archaeon | reverse complement strand
GTTTCATCTTCCCCTGCCGAGTCGGGGTTTTTGAGGGCGTCTTGCGCGGGGTATATTGACGTGGCGGATTTTCTGCCCTCGTCGGTCAGCTTTAGGAATTCTTCCTCGACCTTTATCCAGTTGTTCTTTTTCGCCCATTGAAGCGCGATATTGAAGTTCTCAAGCTTTTTTGCCTCGCCGAAAGGAAGGTCTCTATCGAGGAGCAGTTTTACGAGATTTCTCTCGGGAAGACCCTCTTTCAGGTACTTTTTCCCCTCCTCTGTGAGTTCGTACATAAATTCCTTAGGAAAAATACTAAACTTTGCCGAAAGCCGAAAATTAAGGCTTGCGCGGAATATTATATATGGGAAGTGGAAGGTATTTGGAAATATGGGTGAATATCGGGCCATGATACCGGGCCTTGACTTTATCGGGCTTCCGATGATGTATGCCATCACGTTTTTTGCCCTATTCAACGGGCTCTATATCATGTGCATCCTTCTCGAAAACAGGAACGGCTTCAAAAGCCCGAAAGAGGGAAGAGTCTACACCCTAAGCGCAATAGTTCCCGTGTACAACGGCGCAAAGCACCTGAAGGAATGCGTGGAGTCCCTGCAGGGCCTGAACTACCCCAAGGGCAAAGTCGAGATAATTGTTGTCGACGACGGCTCGAAGGACAACTCCTACGAAACCGCGAAAAAAATGAAGGGGGTGCGCGCATACAGGATTAGGCACGCGGGAAAGTCCGCGGCTGTAAACTTTGGGATAGAAAGGGCCAAAGGCGAGCTTATCGGGATTCTTGACGTGGACTCATCCGTGAGCCCCGACGCTCTGCGGCGGATGACCGGCTTTTTCTCGGACAAAAAAGTCGGCGCCGTGCACTCGGGCATGAGGGTCAAAAACAAGGGAAACTTCATAGAGAAATTCCAGGAGCTCGAATACATGTTCGCGCTCCTCTTCAAGAAAATCTTCTCGACCATCGACGGCCTCTATGTCACTCCCGGGGTCTTTTCCGTCTACCGAAAAAGCCTCTT
>JBNGEE010000165.1:0-1016 GCA_049975565.1 Candidatus Aenigmatarchaeota archaeon | reverse complement strand
CTTGAGCCCTTCCTTGACGCTCATCCCCGAAAGCTCTCTTGACTTGATTCCCTTCTGGCTAAGAGCCGTTTCCATGTTTGGCCCTATTCTGCCCGCAATGACGAGATTTATCCCTTTCTCCTCCATCACATGCGCGACAGACCAGCCCGCTCCCCCGCCGCCGACGGCGAACGGGTTTTTGAATGCTTCAACCATTTTTCCCTCTTCGAAAATCAGGTAATAAGGCGCTCTTCCGCCTCTGGAACTTATCTCAGAAGTTTCCTCTTTCCCTTCAGACGCGATTGCTATTCTCATAATCTTATTTCCTTAATCCTTTACTTTTAAGCTCCTCTTTGCCGGGATTTTTTAGGTTTAGGTTTCGCCCATCCATAAGCCGTTCAATCAGAAGCCCCTGCAGGACTGACGCCGCCACCATCACGAGGGTCAGGATAAATATATACTGCCAGCTGAAGTATAAAATCATTACCGGCAGGAGCGGGATTTTAATCGCGCGGTTGTAGAGAAAGCAGGCGATAAGCCCGTAATTTACGCCCTTTTTCTTCAGGTCGGCGAGAAGGGGGTACCACATATAAATCGGGCCTGTCGAGAGTATCCCCCCCACTATCGCGATGAGCCACTTGCCCTTTTTTCGCTTCTCAAGCTTTGAGGCAATACTCTCCGGGCTGACAAAATAATTCACAAGCGCCATCATTACAAAGACGAGGGCGAAGATAGGAAGAATCTTTAGGACAAGCCCGTAAAAGAAGCTTACGCTTGGGTAGAATATTTCGGGTCTTGCCAAAAAGGCGAGGACGTAAAGGGCGCAGACTCCGCAGAGAAACAGCCAGGAGCCCGAAGGTTTTTTGAAGAGTGTCATATTAGCCCGAGAATCGCGACTGTAAAAAGCGCGACAATAATAGATAAAAAGAATGCGGAGACATTTCTTGCTACGGCAAACCGCCTTCCAAGAATCGCGGCCTCTGCCGGGAACTGTATAATCCCTACGGTCACCCACGCCACAATAAATGCCGTCACCG
>JBNGEE010000164.1:0-1032 GCA_049975565.1 Candidatus Aenigmatarchaeota archaeon | reverse complement strand
TTGCAAAAGAGTGCGAAAAGAAGAATATCAAACTGCTCAACCCGCCCGCAAAAATCAGGGATAAGGCGAAAAAAGAGGCCAAAAAAGAATAGTTGTCATAATTCAATTCCGGATAACATTTCAGCAGTTTACACCTACACCCACTAATCTCGCCCCACCTACCCGATATAATCCGAGAACTTCTTCGACAGTGGAGCTTTTTTCTCGCTCTTCGCCTTTGCGACATCAATCTTTCCGAACTTCTTCTCGTACTTCTCGAGGTTTTCCTTCAGGAGGTTTAAAAATATTTTTGCCTGTTTGGGCTCAAGCACTACGGGAACGTGCTTGACCATGTAGGTGATTACCTGCTTTTCCTGTATCATGTCCATCCTCGGGGTAATCTGGGTGAAGTCGAATATGAACTCGTTCGCGTTGTTGAAGACCGCGGCGTTGTTCGAGTAAAAGGACTCTTTGCCGGGGTCTATATTTACATTCACTTTCTTTTTTTTCGCTTCCATAATCTAAACAGGGCTTTTAATACTGGGACATCGGCGGTGCTGACGGCTGGGTTGCCTGTGCGCCCTGCGCTCCCTGAGGGCTCTGGGCGGACTGGTAGTAGTACCTGCTAAGTGACCTCAACTTCATCTGCCGCTCGAGCTTTTTTATCCTGTCCTCAAGCTCCCTGTTGAGCTCGACCATCTTCTTGGTTTCGGTCTTCATGCTCGCCCATTCCTGCGGCTCCTCGCTCGTTCCCGCGACCTCCACGCTGTCCATGAACTCGTCGAATTTTCCCGTAAGACCACCAAGCCGCTGCGAGAGCTGGCCGATGTTCGATATAAGGTCGGAGTTCGTCTTTATCAAATCGTCCACCACGCGCTGGTTTTCCTTCATCATCTCGACGAGGTCCCTCAAAACCGCGTTGTATCCGGGCGAGCCTTTCTCAATCATGTCAATCCTCTTTTCGAGCTTTCTTAGCGGAGTAACAGAAATAATCTCGTACTCATCAGACATAATATATATCACAAAGTCATATATTTAAACTAACAGCGTTTC
>JBNGEE010000163.1:0-1096 GCA_049975565.1 Candidatus Aenigmatarchaeota archaeon | reverse complement strand
TCTCGCGAGAAAGGGATGACTTCGAGACCAGCGCATTAACCGCTCTGCCACCCCGGCATAACTCTATTTACAAGATTTAACTAAATTTATGATACAGCCGCCGAAGGGAACGAAGGACTACCTCCCGGCAGAAATGCGGAAACGGCACCTCGTGATGGAAAGATTCAGAAAAATCTTTGAGAGATACGGCTACTCCGAAATTTGCACGCCGGCATTTGAGAATCTGGAGCTTTTTGACAAGAAAGGCGGAATTGGGGCTGACAACATCAAGGACATTTATAGGTTTCAGGACAAGTCCGGGCGGTGGCTTGCTTTGCGCTTCGAGATGACGGCCTCGGTCGCGAGAGTCGTCTCGAACAACCCCTCGATGGCAAAGCCGATAAAGTGGTATTACATCTCAAGCCTCTGGAGGTACGAGGCGACAAAAAAGGGGCGGCTTCGGGAGTTCTGGCAGGCGGGCACCGAGTTCATCGGCAAAAAAGACGAACTTGCCGACGCCGAACAGGTCGCAATCGCATACGACTGCCTGAAAGCCGCGGGGGTCGAAGGCTTTTCGATAAAGGTGAACTCACGGCGGCTAATCTCCAAAATCGCGGAATCCTTTGGAATCACCGACAAGAGCGCCTTTTTTAGGATGCTCGACAAGAAGGAGAAAATGGAGCTCTCCGAGTGGATTTGCGCCCTAGAGGGTTTTTTCGGCTCAAGGGAGAGGCTCGACAAATTCATCGACCTGATAGAAGCGCCTTGGGCAGATTTGAAGGGGCGGCTTGGAGAAGAGGCCGGAGAGGAAGTCGCAGGCCTCGAGAAAATCCTGAATTACGCCAAAAGCTTCGGGGTCGCTGAAAACTGCCTGAAAGTCGACCTCTCGATGATTCGCGGCCTTGACTATTACACCGACTTCATTTTCGAAATCACGGTCGAGGGCGAAAAGGAGCTTGGCTCCCTCGGTGGCGGCGGGCGCTATGACAACATGATTGAGCTTTTCGGCGGGCAGGAAACTCCCGCGACAGGAATGGCTTTGGGGATTGAAAGGATTATGGAGCTTGTGGCCGAGAAAATCCCCGATACCGCGCATTTGGACGCGCTTATTTTGCCG
>JBNGEE010000162.1:0-1127 GCA_049975565.1 Candidatus Aenigmatarchaeota archaeon | reverse complement strand
GGTCAGGCCGATGCACGAAAACGATGAGGAAATCTTGCTCAAGCGCACCTTCTCGGGGGAACTCACAAACGCCAAGGACGCTGACGTCATGAAGGCGGCGGCAAAGTCCGCCTTCGAAAAGCTCGGGGACACCCCATTCAGCCTCGGCGAGTTCGCGCTAAACAACCCTTTCAGGCTCTTCGTCCCGATTTCGAGGCTAAACCAGATAAGGCGGGACATCTCAGGAGAAATCGAGGAAAAGATTCGGTGCAGAAACAGGGAAAGAATAGAGGGCATCAAAACGAAAATCCGGGTCTTACCAAAGGACACGCCCGCGAAAAAAGAAACCCAAAAAAGGTGGTCGATAAAAGTGGACGACCCCCAGTGCCTCGAGATGATAAGCTCAGGTGACGCGAAATTCCTCGATGAAGTGATAATCGACATCTCGGAGAGCCCGTTAAATGAAATCCTCAAATACGCGGGCATGCTCGAGCGGCTCATCGGCCGGGAAAAAATCCGCCTCGCCCTCCCGGCGGTGACCCGAAGGTGGGAGAGGGACGCGCTAAAGGAGAAAATAAACGCGCTTGCATTCGGCGGCTGGAAAAGCTGGCAGGTCTCGAATCTATCGGGCTTCGAATTTCTGCCAAAGCAGGCAAAAGACCTAAATATATCTTCGGACTGGCCGCTCTATGTGACAAACCACATGGCCGCAGAAAGCCTTTTCGCCCTGAAAGCAAAAAAAGTCACGCTCTCGCCAGAGAACAGTTTGGAAAACATGAAAGCGCTTTGCGGGGCGCTCGGGCAAAAGGCCGAGGTAATTGTCTATCAGGACACGCCGCTTTTCATCTCGGAGAACTGCCCGGGCGCGGCGGTGTCTGGCTGCCCCGGAAAAGGGAAGTGCAATTTCAGGGGCATGAGCCTGACTTCAAAAAAGCTTGGAAACTTCACGGCGATTTCAAGGAACTGCAGGACGGCAGTAATCTCGGCAAAGCCTCTCGACCTGAGGAAAAGGGCGGGGGAGATTTCGGGCTTCGGCGGAGCGGGCATTCGCCTTGATTTCATAAACCGGGCGTACAGCCCTCTTGAGATGGCGGGGATTTTCAGGTCGGTTCAGAAATAAACATCCACGCCCTGAAGGCGGGGTATTC
>JBNGEE010000161.1:0-1144 GCA_049975565.1 Candidatus Aenigmatarchaeota archaeon | reverse complement strand
TCGACGAACTTCTGGACAACAGGCATCCTCGTCGGCCCGCCCACAAGAATCACCTTGTCGATTTTTGACTTTTCGAGTTTTGAGTCAGAGATTGCCTGGTCGACAGGAGCCTTGCACCTCTTTATAATCGGGTCGATAAGCTCCTCAAGCTTCGAGCGGGTAAGGCTTATCTCGAGGTTTTTTGGCCCCTTGTCGTCCGAATAAATGAATGGAATATTAATGTCCGTTTCGAAAACCGCGGAAAGTTCAATCTTTGCCTTCTCCGCCGCCTCTCTTATTCTCTGCATCGCGGTCTTGTCCTTTGAGAGGTCGATTCCTTCCGCCGCCTCGAATTTTTTGAGGATAAATTTCTCTATCGCATCGTCCATGTCGCGGCCGCCGAGGCTCGTGTCCCCTGCGGTTGAAAGGACGGTAAAAGTCCCTTCGGAAAACTCCATAATCGTCACGTCAAGTGTCCCGCCGCCGATGTCGAAAATGATTATTTTTGACTCTTCGGACTTGTCAATATTATAAGCCATCGCCGCGGCTGTGGGCTCGTTTACGAGCCGCTCGACCTCGAGGCCTGCGATTTTTCCCGCGTCCTTTGTCGCCTGCCTCTGGTTGTCGTTGAAATAGGCAGGAACCGTGATTACCGCCTTTTTGACGGGCTCGCCCAAAAACGCCTCCGCGTCCTTCTTGATTTTCTGGAGGATAAAAGCCGAAATCTGCTGGGGGGTGTACTCCTTTCCTCCGGCCTTGTATTTGTGGCCTGTGCCCATCTTTCGCTTCGCCCCCGAAATCGTGCCCTCGGGGTTTGTCACCGCCTGCCTCCTTGCAGGCTCCCCGACAAGAAGCTGGCCTTTTTTCGTGAAGGCGACAACCGAAGGGAACATCTTTCCGGCAACTGTCGCGCCCTCCGCCGAAGGGATAATTGCGGGCTTTCCGCCGATCATGACCGCCGCCTGGGAGTTTGAGGTTCCAAGGTCGATACCGATAATCTTTTCTTTTGCCATAGTATTACATAACTATTAGGGGTAAATTTTTTAAGTGTTTTTCGGGCGGCTTTTTTCTTGCGGTTTCGGGTTTTTTGCGGGATTTTGGGCCGAAAAAAGGAATCTGGTGCGCCCCGAATCGGATTGAAAAAACCAAAACCTTAAAAAACGCT
>JBNGEE010000160.1:0-1180 GCA_049975565.1 Candidatus Aenigmatarchaeota archaeon | reverse complement strand
GTATAGATGTTCTCGAGTGGTTTCGGGTAATCGCCGACCAGGTGCCCAACCTAACAATTGTTTTTTCTGCCCTGCCTGTTTTCGATGAAACACTCACAAAAAACCTCGAAACCCTGAAAAAAAGAATATCTGAAAAAATCGAGCTCAACGCACTCTCGCGGGACGAAACAGAGGAGCTGATACGGCGTCGAATCGAAAATGCGGGCGGAAAAGGTATAAAGCCGTTCACGTACGCCTCAATCGACCATATATATCAGAGGACGGGTGGATTTCCAAGGGATATTCTGGCTCTGTGCAACCACCTTTTTAATATTGCCGCCGAAAAAGACGCCGAAAGGATAGATATGGACCTTTTCGAGGAGGGGGCGCTGCCTGAAAGAAAACCCGTGGATTTGGACAAGCTAAACATCCTGCCAGATAAACAAAAGACGATAATAGGTATGTTTCTTGAGCGCGAGCCTCTTTCTCCGACAGACATTTCCCTGCAGATGCAGGATTACCCTTCTAAAAAGCACGCTCTGCGGGCGGTGAATAACATTTTGAAGAGAATGGTTGATATGGGGTATATTGAGCGCAAAAAAGACGGCAAGTCATATTCATATGTTTTGAGCCCTGCCACGAGGACTAAGATGGTCCGGGCATGATAGGGGGTAAGATTGGTTTTGGTTCCACATAATAGTGCCTGTAATTTGGGGTTTTGTTGGGGTGCTACACCTATATTTCTTATGGAAACCCAAAAAATAATTTTTGGTTCTGTATTCTACCTGTTGCCTTCGTTTTAAGATAGGTGTAGGCGGCGAACATACTTATGATTTATGCGGCAAATAAACTTTCCATATATATAACAATGTAATAATCGCTTTTTTTAAAAGATATATTATATATACTCCACAGGAAATAAAGGGGTGTGAGTAAGATGTCCTGAAATATGTCTGCAGGGAAGGATATGCTCCCAGACAGAAAAGTATATATCTTTCCAAAGGAAATATAGGTATGCAGGAAAAACTCAGAACATTCTTTTCGGATTATAAGGATAAGGAGTCAATTTTTATCGACAAAAAACTGCTTACCCCAAATTACATCCCAGAGCAGATTCTGCACAGGGACGAACAGATTTCATCAATTGCCCGCATCCTCGCACCTTCACTTCATATGGAGCAGCCATCGAACATCTTTATAT
>JBNGEE010000159.1:0-1191 GCA_049975565.1 Candidatus Aenigmatarchaeota archaeon | reverse complement strand
GGCCTACTGGGACCAGATTATAAGGGCCTGCCACCTGAGGGAGGCCGACCCGAAAGCGAAGTGGAGGGAAATCCAAAAGGAAATCTTTCGCCTAAGGGACAGGCTCAACACCCTCAAAATCGAAAAGGTCCATATCGAGGCGCAGGGAACAGACCTGACACTTGGAATCGGGAAAAACAGGCAATGGGTCGGAGGTCCCGGCTACAACCTACCCAGCTTCGAGGTTTATATCTCGCCTGATTGCAGGATTGCCGACGGGCACGTCAGCTTCAACCGCCCGCTTTATAGGTATGGAAACCTCATATCAGAGATTCGCCTTGAATTAAAGGGCGGAAAAATCGTGAAGGCAACAGCCAAAAAAGGGCAGAAAATGCTAAAAGAGCTTATCGCAACACAAGGGGCAGACCGCCTGGGCGAGTTTTCCCTGACCGACGGGCGCCTCTCACCAATCACGAAATTCATGGCGGACACGCTTTACGACGAGAACGCGGGCGGGAAATTTGGGAATATGCATATCGCTATTGGAAAGGCGATTAAAGATACTTATCCCGGCGACCCCAAAAAGGTCCCTAAGGCAAAATGGGCGAAGATGGGCTATAATGATTCGGCAGTCCATGCGGATATTGTAAACACCGAGAGAAAAACCGTTACCGCCACTCTAGAGGGTGGCTCAAAAAAGGTAATTTATAAGGACGGGCGGTTTTTGGTATAAGCCGATTTATCGGGTAGATGTAGCTAGCATAGCCTGCAGATTTTTTCAAGATTCAGGCAAATCCTCTCTCCACCCCCGAAAATCTCAAGCCGGCCTTCCATAATCATGCCCGAAAGAGTGTCAACATAGACAAGCCGATCAATATCGCCAGTATCCTCAAAGTTGCATAGATAGGTCCTCTTCAGGGCGGGAGTTTCCCCTTCCGAGCTGATGCTTGACTTGCAAAGTAAATACCCGCTTCCAACCATCTTTAGTCCCTGATGGTCAACCTCCAGCCGCTGAGGTTCATTAAAAGAGGCCGGATAATGAGCCGGGAAATTATGGAAGCTCATGGAAATAGAGTGGCGCCCTGCCCAAAGGAATTCTTTCGTTTGTGAGCGCCTTCCCGTAAATCACCGTGTATCTGTTTGGGGTTTCCTCGATATGCGCGGGAAAGTCTATCCCGGGAGAAATACAAATATCTGCCTCGACATTTTTTC
>JBNGEE010000158.1:0-1195 GCA_049975565.1 Candidatus Aenigmatarchaeota archaeon | reverse complement strand
GTGAAGGATGTCCTCTTTTCCTCTTTGGATTGGAATAAGTTCCACCTAATCCTCCCTTTGCCCTTTTAGGGTAGACTTCATTAGCCCAGTTTGTCCAAGAGTCGCTCTCTTCCTGCGGCAGTTTCTCTGCAAGTTCCAGTACTTCTTTATATGTTGTCTTGTTCATATTTTCGTATACACCTTTTTTTGAGTCCCAAGCCCCGTTTTTTTTGAGTTCTGTTGAAATCTGATTCAGTTTATGTCTCGCAGATTCCTCGCCATATATTCCACCTGCCTTGACATTTGGAGCAATCCTTCCGCTTTTAAGGCCGACTTTGAAGTAGTTTGGCTGATATTCTTCGTCTCGCTGTTCTGTCAGGTCTACAAATAACTTGCCTTGGACGTTTGGATTATCATAAAGGAGTGTTGGAATGCAGTCTTCGCCGCATAGCTCAATGGCTCGATATATTTGGCGAGTACTTTTGATTTCTGCAAGGTTTTTCCGTACCTCTGAGGTCATATGGTAGCCCTCTACCAGTTCCTCGGGTGTTTCTTCGCTAAGGGCGATATCGAGTATTTTGCCGGTTTCCCCCAGTTTTTTTGCGGTCTGGTACTGAAAAGCAAATTCTGCAAGTTGCCTCGTTTCTGTGTCTATTTTGTCGCTTGCGGCAATCCTTGCAAGGCTCAATCCCTTTGCTTTTGGGTTGCAGATGGAAACTCTTAAATTTTCGGCGTCGGTTCCGCCTTCATACAGGCCAACCACCCCTTCAAATGCGTTTTGCGCTATTATAGCGTTATGGGCTGCGAGGTACATTGGCAGGCCTTTTACAATATTATCATAAGTCTGTTGGACACGTATATCTGTTTCGTCAAATCCCGGCGAGTAATTGTCAGTTCCCTGCGCTGCCGCTCCGCCAACCGCACTTGCTATTAGCGAACTTGCAAGCACAGTGTTCACAATCGAACTTGTTCTGTCTTTGCCACCAGTCCGATTGTGTCCTTTCATCATAACCACTAATTAATTATAACATTATTTATATAAATACTTTTCTGTTCTAAATTATTACATAATCTGGGACATATTTTCATATTTTCCGGCTAATTCGCCCTTCCTATGAACTACAACCGCCTTACGTAGGTAATGGCTTCTGCGCGAATTATTTATAGACGAACTATTTCATTTATGGCAGTCACTAAATGGCGTAATGGTTATCAG
>JBNGEE010000157.1:0-1276 GCA_049975565.1 Candidatus Aenigmatarchaeota archaeon | reverse complement strand
CACTTGCACTGCTGGGCTGTCATCGATGGGTCGTTGAAGTAGTTTCGGCAGGCGTAGAGGAGGTCTTTTGCCTCGCCGCCGACAATCAGGGAGGTCTGTATTTCTGCCACCTTATCCGTATTGCAGTTGTGGCCCGAGGAAAGGACTGAGCAGCCCTGCTGAAAGGCGCTTGAGAGTTCTGAAGTGCTTAATTGCTCCGAGGATTTCCCGAAAAACATTGCAATCATAAGAAGGACGAAAATCGCGAGGGCGATGATTATAACTGAGTTTACGGGGAGGGCGATTCCCTTGCCTTTGCGGCCTGAGGGCTTGGCTAAAAAACAGGAAACATTCATAAATTAATCAGAACTCTGCTATATATTCCGGTTTACGGGCAGACCGCCCCGTTGCTGAGTGTTATCCGGCATCCCGAGGTCAGGTACGGCGCCAGATGCGGGTCCGAGCAGCTGGTATAAATTGCGCCGGTTCTTGTCAGGGCGCCGCAGGCGGGGCTGCACGAAGAGCCGCAGGCGGTTACGGAATATGTCGCTCCCGGTGTCGGTGTGGTGGGCGTTGTTGGGGTGCTTGGCGTTGAGGGGGTAGATGGCGTGCCCGGCCTTGAAGGTGTAGTTGACCTTGTCCCCGTAGGCTCCCCTCCGGGCATTATCGTAAATGTGTACTCAAGGTACTTCGTGAAGTTATATTCCACAGTTACCCCAAACAGCTCTTCTGTCAGGCTGTCCGAATCCCCGTCAAATTCGCAGTGGTAGGAAGTAACATAAGAGTTGGGGTCGTCGTCAGTCTCGCATCTCCCGCTGCTCGTTGCCATATCTGTTACGTCGAGAATTCCGTCTACTTTCGGCGTGAAGAGGACATTCGCATAAGCGGTTCCGGACACTATCGGCGGCCGGCGGTTTAGGTCAACCTTCATCGTGATGAAGTTGTCCGAGAAATACATGGTCTTTGGCGAGGGCGGAATCGGGGTTCCGGCGATTTCCTGGCCCGTGAGATACGTAGAATCCGCGAAAAGAATCTTCACGGGAAATGTGACCTTCTTTTTCACGTCCGCCCGAATGGTGACCGTCGTCGTGGTCTCGGTGGGAAGAGCCGGCGCGTAAAAATCCCAGTAAATCGATTTCTCATCAACCCCCAGAATGTCGACATCCTTGTCCTTACACTTGGGGTCAAGCTTATAATCGCTAAAAAGGCCCTTCGCGTATACCCGCGCATCGACACTATACAATTCCTGCGTGTACTGCTCGTAGGTGTTTGGGTTCTTGATTATCAGGTCGAGGGT
>JBNGEE010000156.1:0-1354 GCA_049975565.1 Candidatus Aenigmatarchaeota archaeon | reverse complement strand
GGATAAATGAGGCGGCCTTTTCGTCAATCGTACGGCCTGACCGAAAAGGAAGTTTCTTAATGTTTTGGCGCCCTACCGGATTAGCGCTCTTTCATGCAGAAATACCATTCCCGAAGCCCGAGCCGAAGCCTGACCTGGCAGCCGTGGCAGAGGCAGCCGACCTCCTCTTCGATGCATCTGCTCTTCTTTGCGCCCTTGAGGCAGAACGCCCTCTCCCCGCAGTCGACGTAGCTTGGGCAGTCTTTGCAAAGGCACAATCTTTTCGCCCTTGCGGGCGCAAGGACGTTTTTCGAATCGGCTTTTTTGAATCCCATAACTCTTCTGTATCAGTTTGTTTTTTGCCGTATTTAACCAAGACTTTTTTGACATGGCGGGAGCAAAAAATACTACGGGAAATTTTGCTTATGCCTCGGTGGTGCCCCTGCTTCTTCGCCGCCCCAAATGCGCCTAAAACGCCTTTAAATATACGATATAATAAGGATTATGGTAGAAATGCTAGTCGTTCAATCCAAGATAAAGGATGTAGCGCGAAAGATGGACGTCAACATGGCCGGCGACTTCACGGAGGCACTCTCCAAGAAGGTCGAAGCGATGATAAAGGGAGCCGGAAACAGGGCGAAGGCGAACGGAAGAAAAACACTTAGAGGCTACGACTTGTAGATATAAATTTTTTTCGATTTTTTTGATTTGGTTTTGAAGGGGTGGGAATAGGGGAGATATCTTGATTTGGCATTTGTTTTTATGGATGCCTGCTGCAATCCGGGGGTAATAATCGTCGACATGCAGGAGAATTTTCTTAGGCCGCTGGAGCCTTTGCGTGCTGAGATGCTCGTGGGCAATCAGCTCCGGCTTCTTGGATACTGTGCCGATTATGACCTTCCTGTCGCCGTCCTTGAATACTCCGGCGAGGGACCCACGCAACGCGAGATTCTGGAAGCGGTCGGCCGTGTGCCGAGGAGCGAATACTTCATAAGAAATGGATTTAATTCAGGATTTCTTAATACCTGCTTGCCGCAAACTCTTAAGTCTTGGGGGGTGGAGACCGTGATAATCTCTGGGGTAAATGCCCATGCCTGCGTGTTTGCGAATGCCGAATGGGCGAAAATGAATGGGTATGGCGTGATGACTTCTGCCTGCCTGATGGACGACATATATGATAAGGATTACTCACAGTGGTATGTCCAATGCCTTTTCGAGCCGAGAGGGTGGAATGTGCCGTATTTTTGGGGAGAGCTTCAGGCAATATATCCTTCGATTGTCAGATAAAAATCCGTTTTTTAAAATTTAGGTTACTATCTCCAATAATATTATGGAGACTGATATACGGGCAGGCTTTCGATGGCTTTCATCAGTT
>JBNGEE010000155.1:0-1370 GCA_049975565.1 Candidatus Aenigmatarchaeota archaeon | reverse complement strand
GGACTCAGGTGCCTGTAGCCTTCGTCTGTGCGGTAAAGGGGCCGGTCTGTCTTTTTTGGTCCGGTGCCTCTTACCCAGGATTCTCTTGGTGTATTGTCCCTTCTCCAATCAGACTTACCGCGCTGGCCCATAGACTAATTACAATCTCATACTAAATTATCTCTGGCCGTGCTTAGGGATTTGCATGTCGGGAAGCCAACTACCACCGCCTTATTTTCGTTTCCCTTTTCGGGGTGAGCGCCACGAGAAGCTCACGTAACTTGTGGTCGGCAATCGGCTCTTTTATCTGGCCCTGCTGGTATGCCTGGATGAGGTAAAGCTCGACCTGCTCGGCAAGCTGTGGGTTCCCTATCCGGACGTTTGAGAGCCTCTCCCTCGCCTCCTTTGTGAGAATCTCCATCAAAACCTTCCTTTTGAGCTCTTCTAGCTGCTTCATCTGCTGCTGCATCTTCGCCCGCTCAAGATATTCCTCACCAGCCATAAGTTTATTAAGCCAAAGTATTATAATGGTGAAGTGGGACCGGGAGAAGTGCCTCAGGTGCGGCGGGTGCGTTGGAATCTGCCCGAAGGACGCGCTCGAGCTCACAGAGCAGGGAATAGTCGTGGACCCGAAAAAGTGCATCGAGTGCGGCATCTGCGAGAAGTTCTGCCCCGTCGGCGCGCTGAAGGCGAAGAAATAGCCGTTTGGCGTTTATTATCTTTTTGGGTAATCTTATTAAGGATGAGGGATGTGATAATCGTAGGGGCCGGGCCGGGAGGGTCTGCGGCCGCAAAGGTTCTGGCAGAAAAAGGCCTTGACGTAGCGCTTTACGAGAAAAGGCAGGAAATCGGCGCCCCTAAAAGGTGCGCGGAAGGGATTAGCCTTGACATGCTCGAGCTTTTGGGCATCAAGCCGCCAAAGAACTGCTTTCGCCAGGGAATCGACGGGGCGCGGGTTTACGCCCCGAACGGAAAGTACCTCGAAGCAGGATTCTCCAAAAACGCGGGCTATATCTGCGAGAGGAAAATTTTTGACAAATGGCTGGCAGAAGAGGCGGCAAGGGCCGGGGCATATATCCGGGCAGGCACACCCATCACGGAGGTAATTAAGGAAAACAGGAAAGTCTGCGGGGTGAAGGGAAAGTTCTTCGGGGAGCCCTTCGAGGAGAGGTGCAAAATTCTTATCGCCGCCGACGGGATAGAAAGCAAAATAGCGAGGATGGCCGGGCTTAATACCACCTGCGACCCGCACCTGACCGACTCGGGCTTCCAGTACGAGATGGTGGGAATCGGGATGGATGACCCGCACAAGCTCCACATTTTTTTCGGAAACGAAATCGCCCCGAGGGGCTATGTCTGGATTTTCCCGAAAGGGCGCGACGTCGCAAACG
>JBNGEE010000154.1:0-1380 GCA_049975565.1 Candidatus Aenigmatarchaeota archaeon | reverse complement strand
GTTCTTGTCCGAAGTCACGTTGAACTCGACTGTTCCGCCGCCCGAAGTCTTAGATTCCAAAAGAGTCCACCCTGTCTGGTTTTTTACCCAAAGCGACAGGTTTATGGAATCTCCTTCGTTGTCGCTTACATCAACCGAAAAAGTCAGGTTCTCCCCCCAAATCGCCGGGTCCGGGGAAACCGACATATTACTGAGGCTTGGCCTCAGGTTATATGCGCCTCCCGCCTGATACGTGACGTTCGTGCCTGAGGACAGTTCGGACTGCATCCATTTGAAATACGTGGCACCCCCGAGTGCCTTCTTGCAGGAATAAAACGAATATGCGGAGCAGTTCTTTTGGAATGTGTAGCTTGGCGCATCCGAGTCGCAGTCGTTTTGGAAAACATTTGGGGTGATATCGCAGGCTCCGCCGTCAAATACTTTTACAAATGCCTCGCCCTTTATCTGGGTGTCGTTTACGGTCCAGTTGGCGGTAACACTCGTAAATGTCCCGTTGATTGCGTAAAGGGTTAGGTTTATCTGGCGCGTGTAGTTTTCAGGCGCCCCGTCAAGGGAATAGTATCCCGAAGTGTTGTCTATGGTTATGGGTACCTGCAAAGGCATCGTATCGTCCCAGAGCAGATACTCGTTTTCGGAGGCGTTTATTGACTGGTTCGCGGTGAATATGAATGGGGTGCTTGAGAGGTTGCAAACCTTCTGGCCGCCGACTGTCGCAACCGGGCGGTTTGTCCCGTTGAAATCGCATTTCGTGGCGCTCTGGTTTATCGTGACGTAGATGAGCGTTACATTCTCTGAAGGCGTCTCAAAAAAGGACAGCTTGTAAACACTGCTTCCGACCGGCTCGCCCGCCGAAACGTTGCTTGTCCTGGACCAATTATATGAAACGCTCCTCGAAAAAATCCCCGAAAGGTTGTATGAGTAGCCCACCTGAATATCGGAAATATTTAGTTTTCCCTTAAAGTCCGAATGAAAAACCAGCGGCACAAGGCAGTTTTCGGAAGCGTCGGGGGTGCAGTTGTTTGCCAGATAATCATTTATGGCAGATGTAATCCCTGCGCCAAAAGCCTCCTCCGAGTTCCTGAGTTTTGTGGAACTGCTGTTCCATTCCTTCGAGCCGTCGCCTCCGACATCTATGCTCAGGTTCGTGGGGAAATAATCGAAGTTGAAAATGTAGAGGTGCCCGTCTCCGGCAGCAACTTCGTTTCCAAGATCGGCAGTAGCGTTGCCCAAAGCAACCGAATGCACGTAAGTCTGTGTTACAAAATCCCATATCTTTGTCCCGTTCCGCGAGAAGGTGTATACTTTCGGCTCGTTGGAGCCGGCGATTATCTCGTTGCCCTCATAATCGGAAACTGCATCGCCTATTGCAACGCTATATAT
>JBNGEE010000153.1:0-1469 GCA_049975565.1 Candidatus Aenigmatarchaeota archaeon | reverse complement strand
TGAGGAGACCTTCGCAATCATCAGCAGGGGTCTCAAATCACACAAAGCCGACCTTGATGTCAATGAGGTGGGCGCCGTCAAATCCGTAAGCCGTGGAGTTGCCAGAATTGAAGGGCTCGCCAATGTAAAATCCGAGGAGCTTGTACTCTTCTCTGGAGGCATTTTCGGAATTGCCTTCAACCTCAACACCGACGAGATAGAGGTCATCATGCTCGGCCATGAGAAAGACATAAGCGCCGGCAGCGAAGTCAGACGCACCGGAAGGGTAGTTGGCGTGCCGGTGGGCAATGCCCTCCTAGGCAGGGTTGTCAATCCCCTGGGCAATCCTCTTGATGAACGCGGGCCTATTAAGAGTAACAAGCACCGTCCTGTTGAAAGTGATGCTCCTGCAATCATGGACCGAGCTCCTGTAACAGTTCCCTTACAGACCGGACTCAAGATTGTGGACGCCCTGATACCCATAGGCAGGGGTCAGAGGGAGCTTATACTCGGGGATAGACAGACCGGAAAGAGCGCTATTGCCCTTGACACAATCATAAATCAGAAAAACAAGGGGATCACCTGCGTTTATTGTTCCATAGGACAGAGAAGCTCGGCAGTGGCAAAGCTTATAGACGACCTCAAAAAACACGGGGCCACTGAGTACTCGATCGTTGTGGTAGCCCCCGGCGAATCCACGCCGGCCATGAAATTTATTGCCCCGTATGCGGCCACAACTATGGCCGAATATTTCATGGAACGCGGCGAAGATGTCCTGATTGTATATGATGACCTGACGAAGCACGCAAGGGCTTACAGGGAACTTTCCCTCCTCCTGAGACGTCCGCCTGGCAGGGAGGCTTACCCCGGAGACATATTCTATATCCACTCTCGCCTCCTTGAACGGGCCACCCATTTGAGAGAGGATCTAGGCGGAGGCTCTCTGACGGCACTTCCGATAATCGAAACCGAGGCACAGAACGTCTCGGCATATATACCTACAAACCTAATATCCATTACGGACGGTCAGATCTATCTTTCTCCCGAACTCCAGCAAAAAGGCATACTACCGGCTATTGACATTGGCAAATCCGTCTCCAGGGTCGGTGGAAAGACCCAGCTTCTTTCATACCGTGCCGTGGCAGGCGACCTGAAGCTATCCTATTCGCAGTTCGAGGAGCTCGAGAAATTCGCTCGTTTCAGCGCCAGACTCGATGAGCAAACCCAAAAGACCATAGAGAGGGGAAAGAGAATCCGCGAGATACTCAAGCAGTCGCAGTACGATCCCATGCCCGCCTCGGAGCAAGTAGCAGTCCTCCTTGCCGCCAACGAAGGTCTCTTCGACGACATGATCGTCGAAGATGTGTCTGAGGCAGAAAAGAAAATAAGGAGCGCCTTAAGAGAACAATGCGGGGAGATTTGTGAGAGACTTGAAAAAGGGGAAAAACTCAGCGACGACGACAGAATGCAGATAGTCACTACCGCAAGAC
>JBNGEE010000152.1:0-1517 GCA_049975565.1 Candidatus Aenigmatarchaeota archaeon | reverse complement strand
TTTTTCTTTTCCCTTTAAATTTTTAAAATTCTTTCGATTAGCCGCGGCTACCTCCGGGCTTTTCCGGCCCCCTCTGCGAGGCTTTTGTGGCGGATTTTTGGAGGGGCGGCGGCGGGATTATCTTAAACCCGATCCATTATTTCCTCAAATTCCTTTCTCGATATGCCCAGGGTCCTCAGGTTATTCTTGATTATGAACTCCGGCAGGACTCTCATTATCTTTACTATTACCGGCCGCTTCATGCCGTCTTTTTTGTAAATCCGGTGGTTGTCAGTTTGGCGCTCGAAAGTGCATCCTATGTAGAACAAAAATTTCTCGAAATCTTTGGTGCTGGCTTTCCTCATTATGCGGGCAGTTTAATTTCTCTTAAGTCCTGCTCGACCACCAAAGGCGGCCTCCACTGTTTGTGGACGCATTTCCAGCCCTGCTCTTTCAATACCTCTTCGAGGGTGCCCATTTTAATGGTTTCCTCGAGGAATATCTCCACCAGTTCGTCAAAGCACATCTTAGCCTCACTTAAGCTCTTCCCGCAAGTGGAAATGTCCAACGCAGGGGTGTATGCAATGAAGTCGTCGTTCTCTCTAATAATCTGAACCGGAATTTTAATCCCTACGTTACAAGTCAGTATCATAACTCATTAATACTATTTAACTATATACGATTGTAACTATATACGATTGTAACTATATACGATTGCTTATGGCTTATTTCTTCCGGGCGTCGAATGTTTAGGCGCCTCCAGCGATTAATGCTTAAATATTACTCTACCTTAAGATAACTATGAAACTCGCGGTTTTGCTGTTGGGTGTGGCGCTTATGTGGAGCCTTAACCCTGCTCTGGCATCGTTCCAGATGACAAGCGAAGTGAGCTGCGGGGGAGCGTGCGACATGGTGCAGACCTACAACGGAGAAACGGTCAGCGTGATGTCGGAGGGCGACATAAAGATGTCCACGAAGGCGGACGGCTCGGGCGTCGAGATGAAAGTTGAGGTAAACGGCGAGGGCACGGCGACAATCGACGCGGACGGAGAGGCAAAAACCATTTCTTCGTCGGGGGCTTCCTCCGGTACGTCTTCTGCGGGCTCTTCGCCTTCAGGAGATTCGCCTTTGGACGGCAATAGCGAAGCCTTGTGCGTGGCAGAAAATGTAGACCAAAACGGCACCGAAGAGCCAGTTTCGCACAAAGGCACAAATGCTTCCGCCGCCGCGGACGGCGAAAGCGGCCGGGCAGGCGGTGCGGTTTCCGGCTTCAATTGGTTCGGGGCGGGAGAAGTAGTTAAGGTTTACTCTGACGGCTCCGGCGGGGGTGAGACTTCAAACAGCCAAAAGGAAATATCCGTCGAGGTTAATGCCGACGGGAGCGAGGAAAAAATCCAAACGAGCGGAACGCTTCACAGGGTTTACACATTTTTCAAAAGTTTCGTCGCGCACATAAGGATTTCATAAAAACCCAAAATGTGAACCCAAAAAGTGACAAATTGCATTTTTGCAAAAACCCTAATGTAGCTTTCTTGTAG
>JBNGEE010000151.1:0-1546 GCA_049975565.1 Candidatus Aenigmatarchaeota archaeon | reverse complement strand
TCCCTCAAAAAATCGACCACGCCGTAAATCCTGAAGTTTTTTATGCCCGCCTCTTTTAGCGCGCCCTCAATCATCTCCTTTCTTTCAGCGAAGTTAAACGGGTTCTTGTCGGTGCCAAATTCCTGAACCGATCCGATAACCACTGCAAACCTGCCGCCTTTAGAGAGGCGGCGCATCACCTCGAGGTGGCCTTTGTGGAGCGGCTGGAACCTGCCCGCAAAGACTGGAAGCTTTCTTGAAAGCATTTGTTTTTCGGAGGGCATAATTGAGTCCCTATTTCAATATTACGCAGGAACTGCCGAACTCTTAAGCTAATATCCGTTTTAGTTATTATGGCAAGGCTCTGCGCGGCGACGGTAATCTCGGCCATCTGCATCCTTGTGAGCTCCATCGCGTGGCTCGGCAATACCGAGTTGATATTCTCGGAGTTCGGCTACTCGACAGAAAACCTGTTTTTGGGGAAGCTCTACGTCCTTGTCACGTCAATATTTCTACACTCGAACATCGACCACCTGCTCTCAAATATTCTCGTGCTCGTCATTTTCGGCGTCGCGCTCGAGAAAGAGATAGGCTGTCGAAAAACCCTAATCCTCTTTTTTTCCGGGGCGTTTCTCGGGGACCTCATGTCCTCCCTCATTTACTCCTTCACCCAGATTGCTGTCGGGGCCTCAGCCGGGGTTTTTGCCGTAGTCGCGGCGACTATGATAATAAAGCCGGTCCAGATGGAGTACATGGTGCCAATTCCTCTGGGGGTGATAGCGATTGGCTACATAATCTACGCGATTGTGGGGCTTTTGACCAACTATCCCCCGCATGTGGCCCACATCGCGCACCTCGGAGGGGCTCTTGTCGGGCTTTGCTACGGATGCCGCAGGCAGGGCCTGAGGAGCACCTTTCGGATATTAATCGCCGTCACGATAATCCTGCTTTTCGCGCCGCTGATATGGAACTTCTGGGTGCTTTTGGTGCAATTCATTCTCGGGGCGGTGTAAGCGTCAAAAATTGCTGAAAACGCCCTGCCGCCCGACTAAGCCTTTTATAAACTACTTATATGTTTTTAGGCAATATTAATTATTCTACTTATGGCAGACGGGCTTGAACTGAAAGTGGGGGAGCTTACCAACCGCGAGGAATACGGCAAGGGGATTGCAAGGATTGGGGTATCCTTCATGCAGAAGCTTGGCATGAGGGAAGGCGAATACATCCAGATAGAGGGCAAGAAAAAGACCTACGCCCTTGCGGTGCGGTCCTACCCCTCCGACATCGGCTTAGATGTAGTGAGAATCGACGGACTTACGAGGCGAAACTGCCAGACTGGCGTCGGCGAGATAATAACCGTGCGAAAGGCGGCGATAAAGGAGGCGCAAAAGATTTCCATCGCGCCCGCACAGGAGGGGATGATGATACACGTCGACCCCAACTACATGAAGCAAAACCTCTTCAGGAGACCCTTTATGAAAGGCGACATCCTTGTGCCTAACCCGGTTTCGAGGAGGAGAAAGGCCGACATTTTCGGGAGCGACGAGTTCTCGGACATTTTCCGCTC
>JBNGEE010000150.1:0-1630 GCA_049975565.1 Candidatus Aenigmatarchaeota archaeon | reverse complement strand
GCATCAAGGTGACGCCCTTCCGGTATACCGGGGACTCAATCGGGATAGAGACGCATCTTAAGTGGTTTTTGCCTGCTTCATACGCGATTTCTGCCTCTATCGCGTACCGCTCAGCCCTCAGGTCAAGCTTCTCTGCCCCGGACCTCGAAAACGCCTTGTACCCGCTTTCCGTGTCCATCAGCCTAAAATTTGTCCCTGAAATCAGGTTTGTGAGGATGTTTAAGCCGAAGTTGCCGAATTTCTTTATGAATGGGTATTTTGAGATGTCCCTCGTCCCAAGAACCAAATCATAGCCCTCCTCCACTTTTTCGACAAAGCGCGGGATGTCCTCGGGTCGGTGCTGCAGGTCGGCGTCGAGAGTGATTATAATATCCGCGCCTCTTTTTATTGCCTCGGACAGCCCTCTTCTTTTTGTGTAGCCGACCCCCCTGTTTTCCCCGTTCTGGATGAGAATCGCCCCCGATTTTCTGGCGATTTGGGCGGTTTTGTCCCTCGAGCCGTCGTCTACGACAATCACCACCCTGACGTGCCTTTTTGTCCGACGTATGACCTCCCCAATCGTTTTCTCCTCGTTGTAGGCGGGAATCACTGCGGCGGCCTTCATTATTTAAATTCCCTGATAATTTATGGTAAGCGACAAGGCCGGCGATATGGCGTCAAAGATTAAGCCTCTCCTGAGCGGTGGGCGGGTGAAGCTAAAGTCCTTTGTGAAGCAGTGCAGAAGGATTCTGACCATCGCCACGAAGCCCGGAAAGACAGAGTATTTTGGGCTCTCGAAAGTCGTCGCCGCGGGCGTGCTTCTTTTGGGGGTGGTTGGTTTCATACTCTACCTGGTTTTTTACGCTATCAAATCACTTTTTCCCGTTTAGCTCTATTTTGAGCCAACTTTAAAAAATCCTGTTAGGGTGTCTTGGCGGTCTGTTTTGCCAGCCCGACAATAAACAAATGGTCCCGCTCAAATGGCTCAAGCTCGACGGTCTCGAGTATCTCGAAGCCGGAACTGAGTTCCGCGGCCGCCTCCTTGTAAATTTCCTTCACCGCCCGGACCGAATCGATTGCCTTTGCCTTGAGCGCGATTGCAATAATTCCGCCGGGCCTGAGAAACGCCGCGGCGTTTCTTTTGAGTATCGCGACCTGGTCCCTTTGCGCAATGTCCTCGTAGACCAAGTCGGCTTTCCCGGCCCACGCGTACCTTTCGGGGAAGCGCGCGTCATCGATTATCGGGACGATGTTTTCTTTCCTCTTGGCGGTTTCGAGGAGCTTTGGCGCTACTTTTGCCGAAACCTCGACGGCGTATATTCTTCCCTCCCGGCCAATGATATCCGAGAAGTGGCCAACAGTCGTTCCGTGCGCGGCGCCGAGGTAGAGGATTTTCTGGCCGGGCTTTACGGGGAAATTCTCAAGGCCATTCATTATCGCGGCGGCGGGCTTCGAGGAGTACGGGTCCCAATTCTCAGGTTTTTTGCCCTTAGTGAAAAGCCTCCCGACATCCCGAAAAACCCCCGGAAAAATCTCTTCCATAAATAGCTAACGCCTGTTACTCTTTCCTATCTTCATTTTCGCTGGCTTTTGCCTTTTTGCGGTTTTTGCGGCTTTGTGATGCGCAATCTTTTGCCGCCCTCTGGTTTTG
>JBNGEE010000149.1:0-1646 GCA_049975565.1 Candidatus Aenigmatarchaeota archaeon | reverse complement strand
CTCCGTAGCAGGATATAAATAAGTGTAATGGTTTTGTATTACAGAAGTATTCTCCAACCACTACTGTGTCAGTTGACGTCAATCAGCTCCGCCTTCCTCGTCTGCAAATCCACGCACGCGAAAATCCCCGGGTGCGGGTGGTGCCCCATCCTCTCCTGAAAGCTTGTCTTTCCCTGGAAGGTGCCGGAGTTTATGAGGGTGACATTGTGGTGGTTTTCGAGGCCGACCGTGTGGAGGTGGCCGGAGTGGAAAATGTCGGGGACCTTTTCGATTACGAGGCAGTCATGGTGCTCGGGGATGATAAGAGAGCCGCCGTAGGAGGGGGAGAGGTGGCGTCGCTTGAGGGCTTCTATCATCGGGAGGCAGGGCTTGTCGTATCCGTCGTGGCGGATTCTTGGAAGTTCCGAGATGAAGGTGTCGTACGAGTAGCCGTGGTACATCAGAATCCGAAGCTTGTTCTGGAGGACGATACTGCAGGGGTTGGTTCCGAAAACCGCGTTTGGCAATTTCGAGAGGCCGGTGTAGTCGAGGAGCTGCTGGGGCTCGTGGTTACCGATAATGTCGTGGTTTCCCGGCGAGATTATGATTTTAACATGGCTTGGAATCCCTTCAAGAAGCGCGGCGAGCTTCGAGTACTGGAGCTCGGCCTGCCTCACCACTAGGTCGTTTTCCTGCCCGATGTAAATCCCTATCCCGTCGCAGAGGTCGCCTGCAATGAAGATGTACTTGACAGCGTCGGCTTTCGGGGAATTCATCCACTTGATGAAATTTTTGAAGGACGGCTCGATAAACTCGGCGCTCCCGTAGTGGATGTCAGAAATAAAGACCGCCTTTAATGGCACGTCCAGCCTGTTTACCCCGTTAGTCACAGGGATTCCCGGGCGCACGATTTCCTTCACGAAAAAAAGCCCGTTTTTGAACGAGCCGTTAACCCCTATCACCTCGTCCATCAGGGTGTTGTTCGATTCCTCGGACAGATTTTCGTCCTTGTCCTTCGAGACTATGCAGGGGATGGAGCCTGTCGGGTCCTCTAGGACCAGCATCTTGTTGCCGTTGTTGGTCGTCCGAATATCGTTGACCATCCCAAGGATGCTCACCGAGTCGGCGTTGATTTTTGTGAGATTGGAGATTGACATCGGGTTGAGCCTTTTTGCAAGCATCCCCTGAATCATCTGGAAGCGCGAGTTGAAGTAATTGGTGAAGTCGGGCGCCTTTCGCTCCTTGTGGGCGATTTTGCGGTTCTCGAGGCGGAAATCGACCGAGTATTCCTCGGCAAGGCGTTTTTTTCGGTCTCGCACCAATTCTGCCTTTTGTGGTTCTTTCGGTGGAGTTTGTGTGGGGGTGACGTCCAAGTAGGTTTTTGCGGCTTTAGTAAATACTTTTTCCGCTTCGGCGGCTTTTGTGGGGCCCGGATTTTCTTCCAGCACCTCCTTTTCAGGCGATGCGGTGGGGCTGTTTATTTTACCGGACGCCACCGGATTTTTCGACGAAGGATGTTTCGGAATCGCCAAAACCGCCGCCTCGTCGATAATATCTTCATCGACCCCAAGAAGCGCGCCGAGAGGGATTTCCTTCTCAATCGCCAGCTCTATCGCCTTTGGGGTCGCCATTTTGCCGCCCAAAAAGAGCTTCTGGGCGATTTCGCG
>JBNGEE010000148.1:0-1662 GCA_049975565.1 Candidatus Aenigmatarchaeota archaeon | reverse complement strand
TCCCGAAGCCTTCCCTGGATGTCGGTCAGGACGTTCGAGAAGCTCTGGAGGGTTTCTGTCGAGTATTTCAGGTACTCGATTTCCGAGGCGTTTTTTTCGAGAAAGCCGAGGTTTTCTCTCACCCTTTTGAGGGTGTTTTCCTTTTCGAGGGCGATTTTTTGCCTGTAGTCCAGGTCCTTTGAGAGGGAGAGTGCCTCCCTTTTTTTCTCTTCAAGGCCGCCCCTCATAGTCTCGTAAGCCTCCTCATCGAATTTCATATCCCTGAGCCGCTTTTCAATTTCCGTGAATTTCCCCCGGAAATTTTTCAGGCTGGCCTCCCTTGCCGCCCTTCTTTCCAGCCCTTCCTTTGCGGCCTTTGCGGTTTCGTAGGCCGACTTTGCGCCTTCGACATCGATTTTTTTCTCCCGGAGTTTTTCGAGAGCGGCCTCAAGGGACTCGATTTCCTTCTCGACAGGCCCGATTTGCTCGAGGCGCTTTTCACAGAACTTCGCATACTCGAGGTTCTTTTTTTCGGCGGCGGCTTTTTGCTCAAGGCCGAGGATTTCTTTTCCGGCCTTTTCGATACTGTCTTTTGCCTTCTCAAGGGCGGCTGTCTTTTCCGCTTCGAGTTTTGCCTTCTTCTCGCCCGAAAGCGCGCTGTCGCAGGTGGGGCACCTGTTCTCGGCACCCTCCAACTGCCAGAGCGCCTCCTCAAGGGTTTTTTTCTCTATCTTCGCGTGGGACTGCCTATCCCTGAGAGTCTTTAGGCTCGCCTCGATTTTTTCGGCGTTTTTCGAGTCAAATCCCTTAAGGAAAGCCTCCGCCCTGCTTTTTTCGTCCTGCTGCTTTAGCCTGTCCTTCAGCCGCATCTCCGCGAGGGCAAGCTCCTTTTTTCTCGCCTCATCGGCTTTTGAGAGCTCTTCGAACGTTGCCTTTTTTGCCTCGAAGTCCATGCGGGCTTTCTCTGGGTCGCCCTTTTGCGTCTCCTTTAGCTCTTTTTCCATCAGATCTATGGCGCCGGTGAGTTCCTGCTTTCTCTTTTTGAGGGCGTCGATTTCCGATTTTATCTGCCCCATTTCGGTAAAGGCTTTTGTAAGGGCAGAAGCCTCGGCTTCGGCGGATTTGCTTTTTACGAGAAGGGTTTTTGCCTCCTCATTCAGGGCAAGAACTTCACCCTCGAGGCGCTCTTTTTCAGACCTGAGTGAAGGCTCATTGAACTTTTCGGCCGCCTCCTGAAGATTTTTTGCCTTGTATAGGAGCTTGTTTTTGAAGGACGTTGCAATCTGGCGCGCCCTCTCAAACTTCTGGAGCTTTAGAAGCTCGTCGATTTTTGCCATCCGGTCGCCCTTCTGGACGGTGAGGAAATAGTCGAGCTGGTTTTGCTCGGAGTAGATGATTTTTGAGAAAAGCTCGAAATTTGCCTTAAGGAGGCTTTCGACGAATTCTGTCACCTGTGTGGTGGAAATGGCTTTGAGCGCGCCGTCGACCCTCATTTCCGCGTAAGTGGGCTTAGTGCGGTAGAGCGTGCGCACAATCTCGTAGTTTTTGCCGCCCAACTCGAAATTCAGCCTGATTTTTGCCTCGTCCTCTCGCGTTGGCTTGTCCATTATGAGGTCGGCGACTTTTAGCTTTCGCGCCTGGAGCTTTGGGGTGTTGCCGTAAAGCGCGAAGCAGATTGCGTCA
>JBNGEE010000147.1:0-1717 GCA_049975565.1 Candidatus Aenigmatarchaeota archaeon | reverse complement strand
ACCCTGCGCTAAAATATAAACCACTTAAGATAAAGGACGCCCCGGGGGGCTATCCGGGCTTCGAGCACCACATGACAAAAGGCGGTCTTTTGGCCCACACAGAAGGGGTAACGGCCCTTGCAATACTTATTGCGGATTTCGTGGCGGACACTTACGGGCCGGTGAATCGGGACTTTGTTATTTCCGCCGCGCTCCTCCACGACCTGATGAGGCTCTACGACTTCAAAAAGGAGAAAAAGGACTACAGCCTTGTCCCAAAGCTTCTCGAGCACGAGCAGCTTATCGCCTGCGAGCTTTACGCGCGGGGGTTTCCCGAGGAGGTCATATCTGTTGTGCTAAACCACCTGAAAGCAGAGAACCACAATCTCGAGGGTATGATTGTCCACTACGCGGACACGATAGACGCCTTTTCGGACTATTATTTCCGCGAGCTCATAAAGCACGCCATCGAAAAGGAACTGCTCGGAAAATAACCCAAAGTAATAGACGGCTTACTCTATTATGAAAGCCGAAGCCGTGGATTTCTTGAGGGGTCTGAATTCAATTCAGGGCATGAGGCTTTTTTCACATCTCGATGCCGACGGCATATGCTCTCTTGCCATACTCACATCGTTTCTTCGGAAGCGCGGGCTTATTTCCACAGGTCTGCCTCCGGACTTTTTCCTCACAGACGTTCCGCCAAGCAGGATAGACACTGCGCCGGTTATGGTATTTACGGATATGAGCTCGGACACGATTCTCGAATACCTCAACAGGGACACGCTTGTGATAGACCACCACATATTCGCGAAGCGCCCTGCATGCGCTTTTTACAACCCGCGCGAGACAGACCCGACGGCGTATATTCCGGCGTCATATCTGGTTTACGAAGTCACGTCCGAAATCGAGAATATGGAAGACCTGAAGTGGGTCGCGGCCGTGGGGGTTCTTGGGGACAAGGGTGAGGAGAATTCGGAGATTTGCAGAAAGTTCGTGGGGCAGTTTTCGAACGTCGGGGAGCTAAACCGAGTCGCCGAATATATATGCTCGGTAAACCTGGTCGAGGGAAACACGGGGAACGCCAAGATGCTCGAGGCGCTGGTCATGGCAAAGTCCGCGCAGGAGATTATCGACAACCCGTATTTTCGCTACTGCTACAACGACGTGCAAAACGAAATCGCGGCCGCGGGGAAGAAAGTTGAAAGCGAGGGAATATTTCGCTTCGTGGATGTGAACTCGAGGTACAACGTCAAATCGATAATCGCCGCCCAGCTTCTGGATAAGGAGCCGGGCATAGTAGTCGTCGCATACTCTAACAGCGACGAGTTCTCGAAGATGTCCCTTCGGACGAACACGGATGTTAATCTGGGGGAAATTGCGAGAAAGGCGGCGAATGCGGTCGGGGGTACCGGCGGCGGCCACGAGAAGGCGGCCGGCGCGAAAATCCCAAAGGACAAGTTCGGGTATTTTAAGGAGGAACTGATGCTTGCGGCCGAAAAATTCGGGGCTAAATAAAATTGTTCTCTTCCAAAGATTTTTTGACTTCTTGAAATATCAATTCGTGCCCCTTCGAATTCGGGTGAAGGCCGTCAAAAAGCAGGCTCTCTTTCCCGCGCTCCTCAAACAGGGAGAGAAGCTCGACAAAGGTAATTTCTTTTTTGCCGCAAATCTCATCGAGTATTTTATTGTATTCCAGAATCCTTTCATTATTGTAGTTTTTTTTAGGGTTCCATGGAAT
>JBNGEE010000146.1:0-1734 GCA_049975565.1 Candidatus Aenigmatarchaeota archaeon | reverse complement strand
TTCGCATCCTCCATATAAAGAAAGTGATGATACTGCTCATCCGCTCCAACCCTATGCAGCGACAAAAAAGGGTGCTGAGGCGATGGCACATGCATATCATCATTTGTATGATCTTGATGTGACCGTCCTCCGATTTTTCACGGTATATGGCGAGTTTACAAGACCGGACATGGCAACCTTCAAATTCGCTAAAAAAATGCTTAAGGGAGAATATATAGAGGTTTTCAACCACGGGAATATGGAAAGGGATTTCACGTTTGTGTCAGACATTGTTGACGGAATCCTCTCCGCCATGGGAAAGGACTATAAGTACGAGATATTCAATCTGGGAAATTCAAAACCTATAAAGCTGGGATACTTCATAGAATTGCTCGAAAAGAACTTGTGTGTGGAGGCAAAAAAGAGAATGCTCCCCATGCAGCCCGGAGATGTCCTGACAACCTACGCCGACCTTGCCAAATCTGAAAAGATGCTGGGATATAATCCAAAAGTATCGATTGAGGATGGCCTTAAAAGGTTCTGCGACTGGTTCATGGAAAACCAAGACTGGCTTTTGGAATTGGAATAACGGGTCAGATTTTAAGTGATTTCAGGTAGGCCTTGAATTCGCCGTTGATATCCTCTCTTACCAGGCCGTATTCGATTATTGCCTTAAGGTATTCCATGACCGTGCCGACATCGTAACGTTTTCCTTTATAAAAGAACGCGTACACATCCCGTACTTTGCAAAGATCCCTTATGGCATCGGTGAGTTGTATTTCCCCGCCAAAGCCGGGCTTTGTTTTTTTAAGAAGCCCGAAAATTTCCGGTGTGAGAATTGCCCGCCCCATCCATGCGGTGTTTGAGGGTGCGTCTTTAATATCGGGCTTTTCGACAATGCTTTTGACAAGAAGCGTCTTTTCGCCAATCTTTTTCCCGTCTATAATCCCATATCTTGAAACGTCTTTTTGAAGGACTTCTTTTACCGACAGGATGGGGCTTTTGAGCTTGTAGTAGGCGTCAAGCAACTGCCTTATATGCGGGACCTTCGACATGTAGAAATCATCCCCAAGCATGACGACAAAGGGCTCTTCCCCGACATGGTCCTTTGCGCAGAGTATCGCGTGCCCGAGGCCGAGAGGCTCTTTTTGCCGGATGTAGTGGACGTTTGCCATTTCAGAAATCTTCCTCAGGTTTTCGAGTTCCTTGTTTTTGCCCTTTTTTTCAAGGGCACGTTCAAGTTCCGGGCAATGGTCAAAGTGGTCCTCAATCGACCGTTTGCCCCTCCCGGTTATGGTGAGAATGTCCTTTATTCCCGCGCTTATGGCTTCCTCGACGACAAACTGTATTACCGGCTTGTCGATTACGGGCAGCATTTCCTTAGGCATTGCCTTTGTTGCGGGCAGAAATCTCGTGCCAAGCCCCGCCGCGGGAATTACCGCTTTTCTCACCTCCATAATTATTCACCAACAAAGGCCTTCATATTTTTCAGCCTCTTTAGACTTCAATATCCTCCTGCCGTCAATCACAAGTTTGCCCTTGTAATTTAGCTCCTCAAAACCTTTCCAGTCGGTGAGGATAAGTATCGCGTCCGAGTTCAGGACTTCTTCCGGCGGGCAGTAGGCAATTTGTGGGAAAATCTTTCTGAAGTTTCCTTCGGCCTGGGGGTCGTAGGCCTTTACTGAGGCGCCTTCCTTGAGAAGAGCCCCGATTACAGGTATTGCTCTTGATTCCCTTATATCATCTGTATCGGAC
>JBNGEE010000145.1:0-1741 GCA_049975565.1 Candidatus Aenigmatarchaeota archaeon | reverse complement strand
GAGGACGACAAGAAACGCGCCGAAAGCCCCGACGAAGAGAACGCCAAGTGCCGTCATGGCAGACATCCCGATGTAGTCTCCAAAGACATCCCCGCCAAGGTACCAGGAAACGCCGGCGACAATCACAAGGATGCTTATGAGCAGCTTCACGTAAGGGTTCATGTAATAATATATTTTTGGGCTATAAATGGTTTTTTGGAATGTTGGAATGCGATTTCATGGCAGAATGAATATGAATTATGATTTCCCCCGCTACCACAAGAGGTTTATACAACCGAAAGCGTGATATTTATCCGGGTGCCTCACAGCAGGGAATTACCCATGAGATAAACAAATAGCTATTTCTTCCAGTTGAATTCATAAGCGCCGGAGGCGAATTTGGTCTTGCAGTTCTTGCATTCCCAGACCCCGAAAGAAACCCTTGTGACAGACTTTTCCTTCGAGCAGTTCGGGCAGGCGTACTTGGTCTTGGCGGCCTCGAATTGCTTGTTATAGTTGACCCTCAGCTTTTTCCCGTATCTCGGGCCGAATTTTCCCGCCGCCCTGACCTTCTTTGTCGCCATAAAATATGTGGTAAAGGATAAATAAGGCGGGTTTTTGTTGTCTCCAAAACTGGCGGCGGGCAGAAGAAAAAGGAGACTGGGTTGGTCAGGACTGCCGTCAGGTAGGAATCGAGGTTTTGGTGGCTTAATGAGTATATATTATACTAAAGTGATATATCTATATGAAATGCGCAAAAGACGACGGGTGTCCTTATTTGGGAAAAGATTTTGCCTGCCCGAGTAGGGCAGAACTTCAGGAAGAGTTGCAAAATCTCCTGGCGGCTTTCCTAGAGGCAGAAGAGGCGCTTGGCACCAGCATAACCTTCCAAAACTATATAGGTAAAAAATACTGTTTTGGGGATTATAGCAAATGCATTTACTATCAGACCCGGTCCAGAAAAGAAGGCGGGGCTTCTAGAGAAGAATAACCCATTTAAATAAATATCCCAATTAGATTATGGAAGCTTCTGAAATGCGCTTAAAGACCGGAACCACTACTCTTGGGCTCACCTGCAAGGATGGAGTCGTTCTCGCCTCGGAGTCGAAGGCCTCGATGGGCTACATGATCGCGAACAAAGACGTCCAGAAGGTATTCCAGATTGACGACAAAATGGGGCTTACGATTGCCGGAATGGTGTCCGACGCCCAGTATCTCGTCAACCTAATGAAGGCCGAAATAAGCCTCTTCAGGCTCGAAAGCGGCGAGGAAATGTCTGTGAACGCCGCGGCGAATCTCCTTGCGACAATAATGTATTCGCGCCACTGGATGCCCTTTTTTACCCAGCTTATCCTTGGCGGCGTGGACAAGAAAGGCTCGCGCCTCTACTCGTTCGACCCTTCGGGCTCGTGCATAAGGGAAGAATATGTATCGACCGGGAGCGGAAGCCCGTTCGTCTACGGCGTGCTCGAAAAGGACTTCAAAAAGGGCATCACCCTCGAGAAAGGAAAGGAGCTCGCAAAGGAGGCGATAAGGGCGGCTGTGGGGCGCGACATGGCGTCAGGCGGCCACAAAATCTGGCTCATGGAGATTACAGGGGCCGGGGCGAAATTGACTGAGGAAAAGCTGCAGTAGAGTTTATAAGGCGATGCTGAGATATAATAGAATGACTTCCGTAGGAAAATTTGACAGATATGTTAACATACTTGTATTTTGTAAACACATAGGTAACCTCTTTGTGAGGACAAAGTGCTACCCACAA
>JBNGEE010000144.1:0-1751 GCA_049975565.1 Candidatus Aenigmatarchaeota archaeon | reverse complement strand
TACTTTCTGAGCACCAGATGGAATTCCTGCTTGATGTTTTTCTGGAGGTAGTTTGACATCGCGATTCTCGCCGCCTCTATCGCGTTTTCCCTCACCTGAATGTCCTCCTTTCCGACGATTGAGAAAGTGCTGTCGTAGTCCGTCCGGATACCTGTCCGGAATCTCTTAATCTTGAGGCTGGGAACGCCCCTTACATAGCCCTTCCTCGGCTTTTTTCTCGACTGCCTCGTCCAGGGCCTCTTGCTCACCCGATAGCACCTCGCGGGCCTTAGCTTTGCCATAATATAGCAATATTTTTAAATTATGCGCTAATCGGAGCCGGGTTTTCTTAGGCTCATGATTCACAGAACTTAGAGACTTGTGTGGGGTTCGGCGGTCGGGTTTAAATACTTTATGTGCTAATTAATAGGTGGTCAAAATGGATATAATAAACTACGTTGGAGAAGCTGTGGACAATGCAAGGATGTCTGTGAAGGGAATTGTGGAAAACGGTATGCTGGCTGTTGCGCCCGTTCTTGAAATGGTGCTATTTTAAGTTTTCTTTTTTATGAGGGCTCGATTATTTTTGAGACTCGCCTTAGGTATATTAGCCCTCGCTTCTATACTTATGTTTGGGGGACTTTTGCAAAAGGCGGCAAATGAATCCGGAAAGGCTGAACCGGCTTTTGGCGGAAAGTCTGCGCTTCTAATAATCGCGCCGGAGAATTTCAGGGACGAGGAGTGCTTCCACACTCGGGAGGAGCTGGAGAAGGCAGGAATAAGCGTCACAATCGCCTCTTTGAGCACGGGGGACAAAAAAGGGGCGCTTGGCGGCGTCGCAAGGGCTGAAATCGCCCTAAAAGACGTAAACGTGGCGGATTATGATACGGTCATTTTCGTGGGCGGAGGCGGCTCGGCAGTTTACTTTAACGACCCGCTTGCGCAAAAAATCGCGAAGGACAGCCACGAGCTGGGCAAGGTGACTGCGGCCATCTGCATCGCGCCGGTCATTCTTGCGAATGCCGGGGTTTTGGAGGGCAAAAAGGCGACGGTTTGGGAAAGCGCGGACACGAAGGCGGCCCTAAAGGCAGGCGGCGCGACCTATACCGGGAAAACCGTCGAGGCCGACGGAAAGGTCGTCACCGGGAACGGCCCCGCGGCGGCGAGGGAGTTTGGGCGCGCGATTGCCGGGCTTTTGGAGTAGATAATGGACCTAATTTCAGCCTTTGAATCTGTCCGCGAAATACCTTATAGAATTCCCCTGAAGTGGGGCGAAGAAGACAACTGTTGCAGCGGCAAACACGAAAAACTGTTCAACATGTTAAAAAAAGAGGGATACAACGTCAGGTACCGTGTCTGCGTTTTTTGTGGAGCAGCCTAAACCTTCCGCCCGACCTCGAGAAAATCCCGCATAACGAGGACTGCACCCACTCTTATCTGGAAATTAATCTTGGCGACGGCTGGAAAATCCTGGATGCTACCTGGGACGGCGGACTAAAGGGCATTTTCCACGTCAACGAATGGGATGGTAGATCGGACACAGAGATTGCCGTAAAGCAGATTAAGATATTCAATCCGCAAAGAAGCCTGGAAATCGTAAACGACCAGGGCGAAGAGGCAATCAAAAAGGATTTGGCGATTAACGGGGAGTTCTATATGGTTTTTAACGGGTGGCTGGAGGCTGTCCGAAAAAGCCAGCCTTAGTTGAATGCGTGTTTTCCTGTCAGTACATCTGCCCAATTTCCACGGAATTCGACTCGTCGACCCAGATA
>JBNGEE010000143.1:0-1752 GCA_049975565.1 Candidatus Aenigmatarchaeota archaeon | reverse complement strand
CTTCTGGAGAGGGCGCGCCCCGACTGGACAAATATTTCGAGATTCGCCTCCCGCCCGAAAACCGCCGCCGCAAGGCTCAAGCCCCTCAATTCTGCGGTCGTGAAGGAAAGAAGCGAAAGGGCGGCCGCCCTTGCCAGAAACATCGCGGAAGAGCAGACAAAAAAATGGGTTTCTTGGAGCGGAAAGGTTTTGGTGACCGGAAAGGGCGTTGGGAAGAATTTCGCACACAGGGAGATTATTCTGGAGGGGGCGGTTGAGGTCGGAAAATTCGTAAGGGCGGAGATTGCACGGGCGGAGGGGGTGAAACTTTCTGGAAAAATCGTCTGAATTACTTCCCCTGAGTGTTGTGCGACCGAATGCTTGGCCTGATTTTCTCGGCGCCCTTACCCTTCCTCAAAAGGCCCCTTGACTTCTTTCCGGCGGCTGTAAGGCCCCGGTGGACCCTGCCCTTGTGCTGGCGCTCGGCAATCCAGTTAACGGTCTTGTCAGAGAGCACCTGCGGGTGGCTTTTGTCGACCAAAATCACCTCATACCACTGGCTTTTGCCGTCCTCGCCGACCCAGTAGGAGTTCAAAACCTCCATATTCGAGTATTTCTTCCCTGCGCGCTCCTCGCAAATCCACTGCTTGCTCTTCTTAGCGGGAATTCGGGTACCGAGCTTTTTTGGTTTTCGGCCTTTCGTGACCCGGCGCCTCACGCGCGTTCCCTTCTTGATTTTGACGCGGACAACCACAAAACCGGGCTTTGCCTTGTATCCGAGAGCGTGCGCCTTGTCGGGCCTTGTCGGGTTTTCGCATTTGACCATCGTCCCCTGAGTCCTCCAGGCAATCAGCCGCTCCTTGTAGAACGGGCTCTCTTTGGGCTTTTTCCAGATATTCCTTAGGTAATAAATCAGTGCCATAAAAGTTCATAAAAATTAAATATTCATAATCCAAGCGTGGGTATTTATAGCCCGCCCTGTTTATTAGGCCAAAAGGACATTAATTATGCGCGAGGATGGCGTCGATTTGGTTGAAGTGCATGTTTCGGGCATCTGCTTTTTTGGGGATTCTGTACTTGTGGCAAAAAGGGCGCCAAACCGGGAGATTTACCCGAATCTCTGGGAATGCGGCGGCGGGCAGGTCAAAAAATGGGAAAATTTCGGGGAGGCCGCCATTCGCCAGCTAAAAGAGGAGCTTGGCGTAGTTGCAATGGTGCTTGCTCCTTTCAAGGCTTATGAAATTCCGCCCAAATTCCCGAACGGTCCCAACAGGAACGAACTATCGGGGATAAATCCCAACAGGAACGAACTATCGGGGATAAACGCAAAAATCCCGGGAATCCGCTTTATTTGCCGCCTTGAAGGCTTTTTAGATGGAAATTCACCTAAACTAAGCAAAGAGCACACAGAGTGGAAAATTTTGCCTGTAAATAAGATTGATGGGCTGGAATTTATACCCGGGCTAAAGGAAGATATTGAGGCGGCTCTTACTTTATCTAAATCTATCTAAATGCCCAACCTGTTAGGGCGGGGATGTTTATCCTCGGCTTTGGGCACAAAGACTTTTCCATTGCAAATGTTGCGGGCATCCTTATCGCGGGAACGATAGTCACGCTTCTGACACAAGTTGTTTTGTCGTTTTAAGGGAAAAGAGTATGCCCGATACCAGGTCCCTGCGAAAACAGCCTTTGATAAAAGAATACTTAAATTATGAGGTACGACCAGCAGTTTTACCTGTTCATCTTCATAGGCGCGCTTTGCCTCCTTGTAGC
>JBNGEE010000142.1:0-1759 GCA_049975565.1 Candidatus Aenigmatarchaeota archaeon | reverse complement strand
GCTTACGACAGCGCGGCCGCCACTCTGACCTGCGACACGAACTGCGTGAATTCGGGGGATATAATCCTGATGACGGTATCGGATTCCGAAGGAAAGAATGCAAAATCCTCGGAAGGGTTGGTGAGTGACGGCACGATGACCTTTTTAGCGGGAAAGATATCCATAAAGCCAAACCACGGGATAATTGGTGAAACAGAGTTTTATTCGCTGGACGAGTTGAACCAGAGTTCTTGGACTATTTTCTTGAGTTGCTCTTCGCCAGAGGGTTCCAAGGCAATCTATCCTTTTAACCCACAATCAAGTTAGTCTTTTGATTTTGGCTTATAAATATATATTCTCCTATGTGTATTATGGTTAAGCCAAAGAAACAATCCTCCGGGCTTTCATATCTGATATTAGTGGCGGTATTGCTGGTTCTGGCATGGGCGCTCATCAACTCGGAATATGTCGTCACAAGCGGGGGAGGCGAAATTGACAGCAATGCAAACACCGGCGGGGAACTGATAGGCTCTGCGGACGAGATACCGGAACATATGGATGTGCTGATTGGGGAACTAATCCCCCTGGATGAGCTTTACCTTGAAAACTGCGCCTATGACGGCTATGGCTCGATAGTCTGCGACACCAACTGCGTCGAGTCGGGGCTTGTGGTCCTTGCCGCGGCCGACTCTGAAGGAAAGACCGCAAAGTCGATTGCAGGGGACATAAGCGACGGCACGATGAGCCTTTATGGGGGTGTGCTTCTCGCAACGCCTGTGGCGTCGGCAACCGGCGAGAGCGCCACCTATTCGCTTGGCGAACTCAAAAAGCCAGATACTTGGACCGTATTTTTCAGCTGCAGTTTGCCCGAGGGAGAGAAGATAATCTTCCTTCCGGTTGAGTAGGGCGATACTTTTTGTTTTGGTTACTCTTTTGTTTTTTGGGTGAGGAATTTTTTGGAGTTTGCAAAGGATAAGTCTGGCTGATTGAGGATATATATAGGATTGAGGCATTTAATTATGGCTGTTTTGGGTGGATTAAGGCCGATTATTTTTGGAGTGGTTTTCTTCTGCTTTTTGCCGCTGGTTTTTGCTCAAGAAGATGCGCCGCCCTGTGATGTGGGAATGGTTTGCAATACCGTGTTGGGCCAACAGACGCATTCGTGTAGTGTAAGCGGAATACATAAAATCCAGCAGAATACTAAGACCTATGTATATGATTCTAATTGCAACTGTGTGTGGGACAGCACCACTAATAAGATTTTACTTGAGGAGCAGTGCGAATGCGGCTGTGATAGTACGAGATGTCGAGAGGTCGGAACCTGCCAGAAATGCGTCGGGGGAAATACTGTTGAGGATGTATGCGACCATGACGAGGACTCCTGCGGCTGCAAAAGTTGCGCAAAATGTGACACCACCCCGCAATGGCGCATCACGGAAGGCCCTACTGCAAAATGCCTCGACGACGGAATCACACTTTGCGAAAAATATGTTACTGAAACGCTTCAGGAGCAGGAATGTTCGGGGAGCGGGACCGGCGAAAAATGCGTATGGGTGGACTCCGATGACGCCCCTCCAGAGGATGGCTCAAATCCGGACAGCGGGGTAATAAAGCAGACGGGAAATACCCGCGAGAGATGTATTTCAGAGAAAAAATGCGAACCCGCTTCAAGCACGGGACAGCAGTTGTGCGGTTGTATGCAGGGGGCCTGCTATGTCTGCCCGAATTGTAAGCAGTGCACCGAGCCGGGCTCCAAAACGTGTGAGCCCTGGTGCGACGG
>JBNGEE010000141.1:0-1768 GCA_049975565.1 Candidatus Aenigmatarchaeota archaeon | reverse complement strand
GGTTTATGACGGGCTTGCAGGATGCAGCGAGGCGGTTCCGGTTTGCGGCGGTTCGGAAGATGAAGTCCCGACAATATGCGAAAGTTATTTGGGTGGCAGATGCGGTAGTACCTACAACCATATCCCGGGTTATTCCAAATTACTCATTTCCGCGGGCGTTCGTTTCTGCCAGGGAAGCACAACCGGCTCAAAATGCTACGTGCCTTCGGACTGGACCTGCAGCAACTTCCCTGCGGGCAGCTACTGCCCCAGTACTGCCAGCAAACCTTATTGCGGGAGTGAGGAATGGTATGTAGAAGTTCACAAATTCAGTTACGGGGGGCTCGTGGATAAAAACGAAAAATATGCGGGATGCGCAACAGAAGGATGCTGTGTGCCCAAACATGACCTTAACCTCCCGGAACCCGGAGAGATAAACCCCCTCGAACTTGCGTGCGGGCCTCGTTACTCCCTTGAGCCTGACCCGCACACATCATCGGGCGGGACCTGCTATTGCAATTACCTTCAAATCAACAATTTCTACGAATGCGATGACATATGGATAGATGACTCCCATCCCTGCGAATCGGGAAACTGCGCCCCGGATTTTGTGGGCGGGGCCAGCCACTGCTGCCCGCAGGATTACTGCTCACATTACGACGACGGGCTTCCCCTACAGACACTTGCCGGCCGCCACGATACAGGGACTACCGAAGAGGGCACCGTGATGTGCTTTGCGCCGGATTCGGAAATAACATACGAAGGGCTCAGGCTGAAGTGCGACAAGGGCCTCTGGAAGTCCTCAGTCGGATGCGGGGAGACAATCTATAACTACGCGCTCTACTCTGACACGGAATCGGGTTTTATTTCGGATGACGGGAGCTATAAGTACGGGTTCAAAAACACACCCATCTCCTTTAATCTGGACCTACCCGACGGAGTCAAAACCGAAGTTTTGGCGCAGGTGACTCCCGCAGATTCGTCAGTAGAAATAAATTTCCTAAAAGAGTATCAGGTTTGCGAGTACCCGTATAGTTGCTACTCATGTCCTACCTGCTATCTCACCTACGAGTACCAAGAGGTCTTGTCAAAAAAAGGCGATGAGGAAGCAATCCTCGAGGATGCCGTCGGAAAACATCTGGCAACTTTCAGGGGAAATACCGAGGGTAAGATCTACAACATAAGTGTCTTTTGCTACACACCCGAAGAAGAGCCCTGCAAACCCTCCAAACAGCAGTGCGGACCCGACTCCTACTGCAGCGAAGACTCAATCAAAAATGACGGCGGCGAGAGGAACTGCAATCCAAATACCGGAAATTACCTGATAGGGGAATACCGCTGCGATGACGGTACTGAGGATATGTGGGGGCGCTGGTCGGTGCTTAACTCAGAAAACTGCTATTACTGCTGCCCAACAGAACACTGCGCCTACAGAAAAAGCGATACAGAAGTTAAGTGCTATGAGGAGGGCATCCACCTAATAGACGGATGCCGGTGGATATGTGAGGACAACCTGTGGGGCAAGGGCGGGGTTGGCAATATGGACTGCGATGTGGACTGCGACTGCAACATGCCGGGGGAAAATAAGTACCACTGCGCGCAAAATCTCATCGAGGGCGAAAGCGGGATATGCTGCAACCTCAAGGACTGCGCCCTTGAGGACTCGTGCGTCCCCGAAGGGAGGATGGTCTGGCAGGGCGGAACTCTCAGCTCCTGCGAAAACGGCGAATGGAGCGGCGCCGGGTATGCTGTGGTCTCAAATTACCAAAACACCGTGCTCTCTAAAAGC
>JBNGEE010000140.1:0-1825 GCA_049975565.1 Candidatus Aenigmatarchaeota archaeon | reverse complement strand
GCGCTCTCGACAATGTCGGGCGAAATCCCGTACGCCTTCGCGACGGCGTCCCGAAGAATCCCTTCCGCCACCCCAAGCCGAAGTTCCTCAAGGACAGTTCTTATAATATACTTGGCCTCCTTTGGCTCCGAGAAATTCAGAAGTTCAATAAGGACGTTCATTTTCCTCAGCTGGGAGCTTTTGCCTGTGTGGGTTGCAAGTTCCCTCATCGAGGAATAAACCTTTTCGGCGCTTAGAGTCTCTTTAAAAAGGCTCATCTGGCGCTTCTTTTTGACGAGAATCTCTGCGGTCAGGCCGAGGTCGCCCGTGTCCTTCATGACTTCAAGAATCTCCTTTTTCGAAAAACCCAGCTTTTCGAGGGACGAAATCACCATCTTGTTTGCCACCCCCACCTCCATCTCCTCGGACTCGTGATAGATTTTTCCCTGAAGGAGCGGGACGACTATCGCAAGTTCATCTTCATCCAGCCGTTCGAGTAGCTTTGCCACGAGGTCGGTCTTTTCGAGTTTTTTTGAGGTGGCCTCGAGCTTTTCGTAAACATCGACCAAATCTGAGTATTTCATAATATTACTCGGTAAAGCGGATAAATGTGTGGTTGCGGTGGTTTTGGGCAGGACATATAAAATATCTGCGAAGTCGGAAATTTTCTTTTGGGGTAAAGACCTTTTCTTTTTGTAAAAGAAGAGGGTTTTATGGAACTAACTGACAGAGTGCGAAACATCCTCAAAAGCCGCCAAATCTGCGACGAGTGCCTGGGGCGCCAGTTTCACGCGCTTGTGCCGAGAATGCCGAATCGGGAAAAGGGCAGGTGCCTGAGGATGATGGTGCAGATGGAGGACGCGGCGGCCGAAAAAAACCCGGCATATGTTGAGTTTGAGAAGTGCTCCCTTTGCGGCAACATTTTCTTTGAGATTGACGGCTACGTCGAAAAAATCCTTGAGGCCGCCAAGGGATACGAATATTCCACTTTCCTTATCGGCTCGGCGTTTCCCGACGAATTTATCCAGAGAGAGGAGGAGTTCTGGGAGGAGTTCGGGGTCGAGCACTGCGAGGCAATAAAGTCGGCTTTCAACAGGGCGGTCGGCATAAAGGTCCGCGAAAAGACCGGTAAGAATATGGACTTCGAAAACCCCGATATCATGTTCATCGTCGACGTGGCGAAAAAGGAGGTCATCCTGCAGATTGCCCCGCTTTTTATAAAGGGCGGCTACAAAAAGCTGCTCCCTAAAAGCACGGTGCAGAAATTCATCGAGGGCGAGCTTTTGGGTGCCTGCGGCGCGAAAGAGGCGATTTTCTATTCTGTCGGCCGCCTCGAGGAGAATATTACCACCACCACATACCGCCCATTCATTCTCATGCTTCGCTCTGCAAAAAAGAGGCGGCCCGGCCTTGAAAAAATCAGGCAGGAGATAAATAAGCGAAAATCGATTCAGGTCTCGAAAATGTCTGTCGCTTCAAAAGAGGACCTTGACCTGATGAAATCCGAAAAAATCGCCGCAAATTATCTTATAACCTTGAAGTTTTCCCGCCTGAGCGAAAACGACAAAAAAGAGATAAAGCAGGCAATAAAGACGCTTCGAAACCGGCGGGTGTTGCAGGTCTTAAAGCAGAAAGCCCGCCGACCGTATATGAGAAAGCTAAACCCGAATTTCGAGGGAAACACATTAATACTCGAGCTTGAAAGTACGGTCGGCTTTTCCGTGAACTCCTTTCTGGCGGGCAAAAGCAAGCCGAGTCTCGAAAAGCTTATTGACAGGAAGTTTGAGATAGTTTCGATAGTCCTGAGGAAATTTAGGCGGGTCAAGGCAAAGGATATGTATTGATA
>JBNGEE010000139.1:0-1836 GCA_049975565.1 Candidatus Aenigmatarchaeota archaeon | reverse complement strand
AGACAAACACCTATATTATAAGAATCGTCAAGGCGATGAACCCGAGCTTAAAAGTCATAACCCGCTCATTAACCCTGCCCGAAGCAATCGCGCTCTACAAGGAGGGCGCCGACTTCGTGGTCATCCCGATGAGGCTGACAGGCGACAAGATGCTTCACGGAGCAAGGACTCTTCTTGAGGTGAACAGCACCGAGCTCAAAAACCTCAAGGAAAAGGAGATACAGAGGATTCAAAAGGAAGTTGAAAAGGGCTTTTTAATCTAATTATCTGCATTTATGGTAAGGCCTTCAAAAACTGAGTATTACCTTAACATTGCAAAGGAAGTCGCGGCAAGGTCGACCTGCCTGTGCTTAAGGGGCGGGGCGATTATCGTAAAGGACGACCAGATCGTGGCGACTGGCTACAACGGCGCCCCGAGAAAAACGAAAGATTGTCTGGAAAGGGGAAATTGCCTCAGGCGGGAGCTGAATATTCCTTCAGGCCACAGGTACGAGTTTTGCCGGACCGTCCACGCCGAGCAGAACGCGATAATCAATGCGGCAAGGGCGGGGGTGAGCATCCTTGGCGGCACGATGTATCTTCACGGCTGCCGGGTCTTCAACGGCAAGACTGAGAAGTCAGACATGCTTCCCTGCTTTATCTGCAAGAAGATGATTCTGAACGCCGGGCTCGAGAAAGTCGTCTGCTCGACCAAAGACGGCAAATTCAAAATATATGACGTCGCCGAGTGGGCGAAGGACTGGAGGGAAAAGGACATAATTGAGGACACGGAAAAATACGAGACGGATTATTCCGAGTAACGCAGGAATTCTTCTTATTCTTTGTGTTCTATATAATTTCGATAAACCTAATCTATGACCTCAACCAATCTATGCCTCCTCTGTAAAGGAAGCCGGAAACTCTGCGGCAGGCCGCACTGCCCGCTGCTCACGAAAATCCACTTCAAAACAACCGCCCCGAAAGTCGGGGAGTCGCTTTTCGGCCCCTCGCCCTCTTCGATTTTTGTGGGGCACGAGGGCTACCCGAAGGTCTTTGTCGGGCCGATGGTCGGGCTTGAGAACTCGAACCTCGATTTGGCAGATACCCCCGAGAAAATGTACGGCGCCGCAATCGGCAAAATCCTCAAATTCCGCTACTCTCTTGTTCGAGGCAAAATGACAAGGGAAATCTCGTCACGAGACCGGTATGTTCAGGAGATGCGCGACCTGGTCCTTACCCAAAAGCCGACCGACCTCGAGGTGAATTTCACGAAGCGCCCGAAGTTCGCGCAGGAGTTCTCACCTTTAGTCCAGCCGATGGGGATGTCGGGCACCGTAAAAAACCTGCGCCTGACAGAAAACCCGAAAATAAAAACTCATGTCTACCGCCTCTCAAACGACGAGTTGAAGGCCACCGATGCCGCAATCGAATTTTACAACCTCGACTTCAACATCTCCCAGATTTCAAAGATTCTCTCTTCGGGCGCGCTCGGCCTCGAGAAGAGAAAAAAGCTGGTTCCGACGAGGTGGAGCATAACGGCAATCGATGACATTCTCGGAAAGCACCTGATAAGCGATATTAAGCAGCTGCCCCAGATTGGCGAGTACCTGCTATACGAAAACACTTATCTCGAAAACCATTTCTACATTATCCTGATGCCCGGCGCCTGGGAGTTCGAGCAGATCGAGTGCTGGTTTCCGAATTCCTTCTGGAACAAGGCCGGCTCTACTGAGCCGCAGATGACCTCGGAATCCGAGCTTTTCCGTGGGCGAAAAACCTACGCGATTGAGCAGAGCGGCGGGTACTACGCGGCAAGGTTTGGGGCGGCGGAAGGGCTAAAAAAACTCCGCAGACAGG
>JBNGEE010000138.1:0-1840 GCA_049975565.1 Candidatus Aenigmatarchaeota archaeon | reverse complement strand
AGGGAAGCCTCTCGGAAATCGCGTCGGGCCCAACTTTCGATTATGATGAAAAAAAAACTGCAGGTCAGCGAGCACTTCCTTGTCCCCGAGCACAGGAAACTCGGCGAGGAGGAAAAGGCAGAGATTATGAAGAAATACAACGCTACCGAAAAGCAGTTCCCGAGAATCAGCATAAAGGACCCCGCACTCGGCGGTCTTGACGCCAGGCAGGGAGACCTCATCGAAATCAAAAGGCAGGTTCTTGACGAGAGCGAGTTTTATCTCTATTACAGGGTCGTGGTATGAAAGATGAGCAGCTGTTTGAGGGGTTCAAGAAAATAATCGAGACCGAGCTTTCGGACATCGCAGTAAGGCACCATATAAGCTCCTACAACAGGTTCGTGACAGACAAGCTGCAGGGGATAGTCGACACCATCGGCCAGATTCCCCTCGAGGACAATTTGAGGCTCGTTTTGTGGAAAGTGTCTTTCGGCGAGCCGGTAATCAAGGAGGCCGACGGCTACGAGAGGATTATTACCCCGATGGAGGCGATTATCAGAAACCTCAACTATTCCTGCCCCTTGTACGTTACGGCGGTCCTAGTCGCTAACGACATCCCCCAGAATCCCGAGAAAATCAAGCTCTGCGACTTCCCGATTATGGTCAAATCGGTACTCGACCCAATCTCAAAGCTTACCCCGGAAGAGCTCGTCGAAATCGGCGAGGACTCGCAGGACCCGGGCGGCTATTTTATAATCAACGGCACCGAAAAAGTAATTATCGGCGTCGAGGAGGTCGCAAACAACCGCCTTGTCGCCACAAAGGAGAAGAGGTACGAGATGGCAAGGATAAACTCCGAAAAGGACCAGTACATCCAGAGGCACATGATTGAGCGAAAGGACAAGCTCCTCTACATGAATTTCTCAAACCTAAGAAATGTCCCGCTTATCGTGGTTTTGAGGGCATTGGGGCTTGAGACCGACCAGCAGCTCATCCAGAGCCTCGCGGACAAAGCCTTGATGGAGGACGATGTGCTGACAAACATTTACGAGTACGAGGAGGTCAAAAGCAGGCAGGACGCCCTCACTTACCTCGAGCGGTTCGTCAAGGGCATGGGAAAGGAAACCCCCGAGGAGAGGGTCCAAAACCTCCTCAATAACTTCCTCCTCCACCACCTCGGAACCGAGCCCAAGGACCAAAAAATTAAGGCAAAGTACCTCTCGCACGTGGCAAAGAGGCTCATAAAAATCGGCATGAATGAGCAGAGAAGCGACGACATAGACCACCTCGCAAATAAGAGGATACGGCTTGCCGGCTACTTTATGGACGTGCTTTTGAGGTCGCTTTTCCTTGGCAAAAACGGGCTTGCAAGCCGCGTTAGGTACAACTACCAGAGGCTTACAAAAAGAAAGAAGTACCCGGTCGTGCAGGCGCTTTTCGAGTCAAATTACATCACGAGAAGGATTGTCTCCTCGCTTGCAACCGGCCAGTGGGTCGGCGGAAGGGCAGGGGTCGCGCAGAGGCTTGACAGGATTGACTATGTCCGAAGGCTTTCGAACATGAGGGCCGTGATATCCATGCTTTCGTCCTCGCAGGAGCACCCGGAGGCCCGTGAGCTTCACGGAACCCACTGGGGAAAATACTGCACCCAAGAGACCCCTGAGGGCGTAAAAATCGGCCTCAGAAAGCACCTCTCGTGCATGGTGGCGCTCTCCGAGGGCTCGAATGCCAAGGACATGGAGGAATTGCTCTTTGTGATAAGCGAGAAGGTGGAACAATGACAACAGTTTATTTCGAGGGGCGCCTGGTTGGCGAAACGACAAAGCCCAAGAGTTTTGTCAAGGACATGAGGGAACTTAGG
>JBNGEE010000137.1:0-1911 GCA_049975565.1 Candidatus Aenigmatarchaeota archaeon | reverse complement strand
GGCTTGAGATAAACCAAAAGCTTAAACGCCCGCCAGAATCAACAGCGTCGGCACAATTAAAACCCCCATCATCAGGCTTCTCCTCGCCCCCGTCGTTATGCAGAAAATCCCTATGGACAGCCCCGTGGCGGCTACAAGAAGCCCGACCCGGCCAGTGAATAAGGCTACAAGACCAACGAGCGAGGCGAAAATTATCTTTGTCAGGCGGTCGTACCTGACGCGGTGGATGTTTCGGACGGCGACCTTTGAGAGTTTGAGCGTCAGAAGCGCGGAGATTCCAGCCGAAGCGACAATCATGAAGACCGCCAAAAATAGGGTGGAAAGCGTGTAGTCGAAGTCGAGGGCCTGGATGGCAACAGACGTTCCGCTTCTGGGGTTTCCTATCGTCCAGAGCGCGACTATCGAGAAAAGGGAGGAGGCCGTCGTTATGCCGCCGATTGTCACCATGAAGTCCTTGAGGTTGTCCCCGATTTTTGCGAGCTGCTGAGTCATGACCGTGACCTGGCTTGAGCCGACGCCGGGGAGGATTCCTGCAAGAAGCCCGGCCGCGACCGAGAGCAAGGAGCCTTTTCCAAGCGCCGCGTCCGAGACCTCGCAGTCGATTTCCTGGTCGGGCACTTCCGGGGTCTTCGAAGCAAAATAGAGTGAAGCCATGCCAAAAAGCCCGCAGAACGCCGGGAAGAGAACTTCGCTACCCGACATCGGCAGGCTGAAAATCAAAAGGCCAAACGCCGCCGAGAGGGAGAACACAAGAAGCGAAAGCGCGAATTTTTTGCGGCTCGTCCAAAGCATGTGGGCGACTGTAGCGAGGAGAAGAATTACGATTACAGGCTTGAGAAGCGAATAAAAGCGCGGGATGAAAATCACGAAGAGCGGGAAAAGGACGGCTATTATGAGGGTCGAGGCAAGGCCGCCGTAGGTCGCCAAAAATATCGCCTCATAGCCGCGCCCCATCAAAAGGAACTTCTGGCCGGGGAGCACCGAAAGCGCCGAGTCCTCCTCCGGGGCGGAGAAAAGAATCGAAGGGATAAAATCCACAAACGAGTTTGCGATTTCCGAGCCGACAAGAAGCGCGACCAAAGGCAGGATTTTGAGGTTCAAAAGCGGGGCGGCGGAGAGAAGCAGAAATGCGATTGTGTTAGGGTGAAGCCCGGGGACAAGCCCTGCGATTGTCCCAAGGAGGATTCCAAGGAGCAGAAATAAGACGAGTTCCGCAAACATGCTATATATCGTCCGCAGGGCTTCGGATATTCCTCAGCGAAGCCGAGCTTATGCGGGGGTAAACTTGGGTTGTGGCTGTGTTTTGGCGCGCGATGTAGAGCTTTATGTCCTGGCCTGTTGTTTCGCCAATGCCTTTTTTTGAAAATCCGAGGAAATCCTTGGCAAAAAACAGGCATACCTTCTTGGTTTTCGGGCTAAATCCTCTTGAGTCGAGTTCGAGCTTGAGCATTTCAAGTTCGTCCATACATAGATATTCGCATAGTTTGTATATTAAAGTGGGATATTAGTTGTTAATTGTTAGTTGCAATTGGATGGGAGGCCCACGACTAATCGACCTTTTCTATTAAGAAATCATATTCGCCATTCTTGTCGAATGGGTTATTGCCTTTGTCGCTATTCCTGAAGAAATTTTCTAACTTGTGTGAATACCAACCTAGCTGATCTATGAGTTGGTTTGCTTCTTCGCCTGTGAGTACACCGACATCTTTTCTTAAATCTGGTTTGGAATAACCCTGAATTCTGAAGATTTCGTTAAGGTACTTTTCAGCAAATTCATAAGGCGTTTCCATATAGAAATATTTTCCACTCTGTTTGTTTACTAAACTTAATCTAAGTGTTCCTTTTCCGTCCATAAGTGGTTTTGTTGCCCAATCTTATCCTCTAAGAGTATATAATTGTTATGGGCAACAG
>JBNGEE010000136.1:0-1933 GCA_049975565.1 Candidatus Aenigmatarchaeota archaeon | reverse complement strand
CTCCAGAAGGCCGAGGGTCTGCTCAAAATCCTCCTCTGTTTCGGTTGGGTAGCCGACAATTATATCAGTCCCGATAGTTGCGAAATCCCCGAATTTTTCCCTGATTTTTTGGACCTGGCGCTCAAAATCCTCAACAGAATAGCCGCGTTTCATGTCCTTTAACACCCCATCCGAGCCCGCCTGAACCGGGATGTGGAAAAATTTGCAGACCCGCCCGTCTTCACAGGTATCGAGAAGCGGCCCAAGGATTTTTTCGAGGTGGGCGGGGTTCATCATTCCGAGGCGCAGAAGATATTGCCCTTTAACTTCAAGGACCTGCCTGAGAAGCTCCGGCAGGCCGGTCCCGATGTCAAATCCGTAGCACCCGATGTCCTGGCCAGTAAGCCAGAATTCCTTGCACCCCTGAGCCTTTGCGCATTTAACCTCCGATACAATCCTTTCAGGCAGGTATGAGATGAGGCTGCCTTTCGCAAGCTTCGTGCCGCAGTACGAGCAGTTCCCGAGGCAGCCGGAAGATATCTGGATTATGTCCACGAGCGGGTTTTTGCGGATTTTTGGGAGGTTTGCCTTCTCCGCTCCGCTCCTTCCTAGAAACACCACCCTTTTGCCCTCAAACGCCTTTCGCACGGCCTTGTCGATTTCCGAAATCCTGTGGCTGGAGACCAGGCTTGCACCCGGTGCCGCGCGACTGATTTTTTCCGGGGCAGCCTGCGGGATGCAGCCGGTAATTATCAGCCGTTTTTCGGGCCACTTTTCGCAAATCTCCCTGAGCCTTGAGAGAATCCTCTGCTCGGTTTTTTGCTTGACGTAGCAGGTGTTTACGATGATTATGTCCGCGAGTTCGGGCTTTGCCACAGGTTCGAGCCCCGCGCCGACAAGAATCCCCGCCATAATTTCCCCGTCAGAAAGGCTTGCGGAACAACCGTAAGATTCTGTATAGACGGTCATTTTTCCCATAAATGTATCCGCCAAACAAATTCCTCTTGAAGTGTGCTCCGGTAATGTTGAGATGTCGGTATTAATATATCTTTTAATATAACTTATATATGGTTAGCAAGGATTATTTAGGCAATTATCCTAAAACTCTGAAAGGAATTTCGCCGGTGATAGCCATCATATTGATGGTCATGATAACAGTCGTCCTTGTCGCGTTCAGCTACAGCTGGCTTCAGGGAACCCTTGAGGACACCACAAAGACCACAGGCACTATACTGACAGAAACTCAGAAACAGAACCAGAAAATCACGATACCCACGCTTTACAAGTGCGGGGACGATATATGCTTCGAGCTTAAGGCCCTTACAACAAATTCCTACAGCATAGACATGAACGGGACTACCTATTACATCAATAACGTTCCGCAAACTATTGTTGCTTGGGACGGCGGAACTGGGGGGGAAGATTGCGACGGTCTGGATTATCTTGCGGCAGGCCAGAGATGCTACGGCAAAATAGAGGATCTCGATTGCCGCCTCGGCGACACTTTCAGGGTCAACCTGGCGTGGGGAACGGAAACCAGCAAGTCTATCGACGGCTGTAGTTGAGTACATTTTTGGCGTTTTTAATAAATTGCTCTCTTATTATGGGTATTTTTTCCGGACTTGGGTCGGGGAGAAGGAAAGGGGTTTCCCCGGTCATTGCCACCCTGCTTTTAGTGATGATAACGGTCGTTCTCGTGGCTTTCGTAAACGATTTCCTAAACCAGCTCACGCAAGAAGCGCAGGGAAGCACCCAGAAGGTACTGATAAGAAACGAGCAGATGAGCCAGAGGTTTTCGATACCCACGGCCTACGGGTGCGGAGGATATATCTGTTTTGAGATTAAGGCGCTTGGGACAAACGAGTATTCCATCCCTACCGAGAATTCGGGCTATTATATAAATGACGTCCCCAAAAATATACTGCCGTGGACGGACGGGCCGTCAGGGCTGGAG
>JBNGEE010000135.1:0-1951 GCA_049975565.1 Candidatus Aenigmatarchaeota archaeon | reverse complement strand
TAATGGACATTATCGAGAACGTCATAAGGTATGTGATAGAAAACCTCGAAAAAACACGCCTTGCCGAAATCGAGTCTTTCGGTGTCGTGATGCCAAAGTACAAAGAGCCTTTCCCGAGGCTCACCCTAAAAGAGTGCTTCGCTCTTATCGGGCGTGAGGCGGAGGACCCTACCCCGGAGGAGGAAAAAATGATTGGCGCAAAGGTGCTTGAAAAGCTCAAGTCCGACTTCGTTTTTATCAAGAGCTACCCCTTCGAGGCGCGGCCTTTCTATACAAAGAAAAGCGAAAGCGACCCAATACTTACGGATTCATTTGATTTGGTGTTTCGGGGCCTTGAGATTGTCACGGGCGGGCAAAGGGAGCACCGGCCCGAAGTCCTTGAAGCTCAGGCAAAGGAGAAAAACATATCTGTGGGCACCCTCAAGGAATACATGGAGGCTTTCAGGTATGGTATGCCCCCTCACGGCGGGTTCGGTCTGGGGCTTGAAAGGCTCGTGATGCAGCTTTTGGGCCTAGATAATATCAGGGAAGCCGTGCTTTTCCCAAGGGACACCGAAAGGCTCACGCCTTAGCCAAAAATGCCAAACTCGGGCGCACAACCCAAAGCTACCTCCTAAACCCATACAAATGCCAGAACATCCCCAAACTTGGATATTCACAGATTAATATATTTACCATTTAATATTATTATATGTTATGCCTAAAAAATTGCAAAAAGCGGATGAAAAAGCTGCTGGGGAGGCTAAGGCCAAAAAGAAAACAATCGCTAAAGGCAAGGCTCCTCAAAAAGCTCAAAAGGAAGTGACGGGCAAAGCGCCCGCGCCGACCGCAGGGAAAAAGCCGCTTTCAAAAGCGCAGAAGGAAAAGATAAAGAAAAAGATTTTCGCAAAGGCCGAGATTTTCAAAAAGGAGATTCTGAAGAAATACAATAACCTGATAAAGACCATATTTGTTTTCGGCTCCTACCTTCGGGAGGACTTCACGAAGGAAAGCGACCTTGACATCCTGATTCTTCTCGACGACACAAAGATGCTCATCACCCCCGAATTCAAGAATAAAATAACCCAGGACGCCTACCAGATAGCAAAAGACACCGACAAGCTACTTCACGTCCAGCCCGCTTGGACAATCACGGAGTTCTGGGAGATGGTGCGCCTGTCCCACCCTCTTCTTCATACCGTCCTTAGGGACGGCTGGGCGCTCTATGACGAAGGCTTTTTTATCCCCATGAAAAAGCTCCTTGAAAGGGGCAAAATCCCGGCAAGCATCGAGGCTGTAGAGCTTTTGATGGCTTCGGCCCCCAAGAAGCTTGAGAGGGCAAAAAGCGTAAAGCTCTATCAGGTGACAGAGGACTGCTACGGCGCCATGCTCAACTCGAGCCAGGCGCTTTTGATGTACCTCGGAAAACAGGTCCCCGACCCGAAAAACACCCCTAATGCGGTCAAGGAATATCTCGTGGACACGAAACTTCTTTCCATGAAATACTACACCCTGCTTAGTGATGTCATAAAATTCAGAAAGGATGTCGAGCACAAGCACGTGAAGGATATCACCGGCGCCGAGGTTGACCGGTGGCTCAAAAAGGCCGAGGACTACTCCGCGCAGATGCACAAAATATACCTGACCCTCCAGAACCAGAAGAAAATGGGCATTATCGACAGGAACTACGAGATTCTTCTCAAGTCCACGATTTTCACCCTCAAGAAAATGGGCAGGCTTCCCGAGGACCCAAAAAACCTTCAGGCAGCCATTAGGACGCACCTAATCAACAAAAAATACCTCCCAAAAAGCTACCTCGATACTTTCAACCGGGTTGTCGGGATGAAAAAGATGGCCGAGACCGACCTCTCGAAAATCACTGAAAGGGACGTCGAGCTTACGAGAAGCTATGTGAAGAAATTCGTGGACATCCTCGACCAGAGTATCAAAGTTGAGGACGCAAAAGCCGCGC
>JBNGEE010000134.1:0-1957 GCA_049975565.1 Candidatus Aenigmatarchaeota archaeon | reverse complement strand
CCATCGAACATCTTTATATTCGGCACCACAGGCACGGGAAAGTCGGTTGCGATAAGGTATATTTTCAACGAGCTTCGCGCAGCAAACCCCGAGCACATAGAGGCGATATATGTCAACTGCAAGCTGAGGACGGTTTCGGACACAGAATACCGGCTTTTGTCATATATCTTACGGGAATTCGGATATAAGGTACCGGACACAGGGCTGCCGACAGAGGTGCTTTATAACAAGTTCTTCGAAATTGTGGACGCCAGGGAGCAGATTGTGATTCTGGCGCTCGACGAGCTTGATGCACTCATAGGCAAAATCGGCGACGGTGTGCTCTACAACCTCACGCGCGCGAACACGGAACTCAAGCGCGCGCGAATAGCGATAATCGGGATATCAAACAACCTGTCTTTCACGGACGACATCGACCCGAGGGTCAAAAGCTCGCTTTCGGTGGAGGAGATAATCTTCCCACCATATAACGCGATACAACTCAAGGACATTTTAATGAGCAGGTCAGGCATGGCCCTTAGGGAAGGGGCATACAATGAGGCTGTTGTCGGCAGGTGCGCCGCAATGGCCGCGCAGGAGCAGGGAGATGCGAGGCGGGCGCTGGACCTTATGCGCGTGGCGGCAGAAATTGCGGAGAGAAACGACGAGTATGTGGTGCAGGAAAAACATGTGGCATTGGCCGAGCAAAAGCTTGAACTTGACCGTGTAGTGGAGCTTGCAAAGACCCAGCCCCGCCATTCACAACTCATACTCTACTCGATACTAAAACTCTTCGAAAAAGGCCAGGACAATATCCTGACCGGCGACGTTTACGACATCTATATCGGCCTGTGCAAGAAGAACGGCTATCGGGTACTCACACAGAGGCGGATTTCGGATCTTATCTCGGAGCTCGACATGCTCGGGCTCGTATCGACAAAAGTCATCTCCAAGGGCCGCTACGGCAGGACCCGGCAGATTCGGGTGGCAATCGCAAAAAGGCCTTTTGACCTGTTAAAGTCTCATTTTTCCGGGATGTTCGAGTTGTAATATGTTATTGACTTTTGAGAAGATCCGGGAGGTACAGCTAAGTGAAAGGTCAGAAAGCCTGCAAAAGCTCCCCGAAAACTTTTATGGTGACGTGGCGGAATACCTCAAGCACAAGGAGGGCACCGATGAGGAGAAGGCCGCGAGGAGGCTTATCGAGGGCCTTATAGAGAAAAGGACAAAGAAAATCGTGAACATGGCGATTTTATACTGTAGCTCGGACAGGGTTCCCGAAAACCTCGAAAGCACAGAAGTCGCGCTTTACGAAGCGCTGGTGGGCGCGATAAGAAAGCATTACGGCAGCCTCGCGGGCATCGTCGGCTGCCGTAAGCCCGCGGAAAGTTTTGGTGCAGGAAGGCCCGACCCAGGCGACACGAAGGACGGGCCCGGGGATATAAGCCGTCCCGAAGACGGGGTAATCTGCGTGGATGGTGGGGTGTGCTTTTCTGCCGAGCCCGTGAATGACGAATCGGGGCCGCGTGAACAGCGTGAACCCGGCGTGAATCCCGATGAGAAAAAAGCCCGTCCGAGCGAGCCGGAGGCGCAGACAATCGAAGTGGAATTTATCTCGGCCACCCCGGAATTAATGCTCCCCGGCGTCGGCGCGAGGAGCTTTGGCGGCGGCGAGCGAATCGCGCTTGAAAAAAACATCGCCGACTTCCTCGAGAAGAAGGGATTTTGCAAAAGGGCTTAGTTCCTTTGGATTTCCTTTGCGAGAATCTCAAGCTGCCCATTGTAGACGCTGACCTCGCCCGAGACGGAAACTTTTTCGCCGGTTTCAAACAGGCGTTCACCTGCGCTGAAGAAGACGACCTGAATCTCTTTGCCTCCCCCGCCGCCGAGAGTCATATAAAGGGTTGAGGAATTAGACACGCGGGCGGACGTCACGACCCCCTCGGTTGACACGAATTTTCCGGAAAGCCCCTCATCG
>JBNGEE010000133.1:0-1985 GCA_049975565.1 Candidatus Aenigmatarchaeota archaeon | reverse complement strand
ATATAGTATAACTCCTTAAATATATACATGACTGAATCTTGGCAATTAACCTGAAATAGTAAACTAAATTGATATACCGACTCAGTAGGTTGTCCAAGCGGTTCGGCGCCTAAAGGTGCGTCAAAACATACAGAAATGGGTCATTTGCGCAAAGTGCCCTTCTGATTAGGCAGGATGCCTCTAAGAAGGAGCATACCCGCAGGAAGCGGCAGGGGCTCCGCAGAATCTATATATAATACGTGCAAATAATTATGGGTGACGAAGGATACCATTACGACGCCGAAAAGCCCAAGGGGCTTTTGCCTTATCGGCACAAATTCAGCAAGGGGGAGATAAAGGCAAAGCTTGGCCAACTCAAAGAGAGGCTTGAGCCGAACAAAAAGATAATAGCAATCGCAATCGGGCTTATGTTAATAGTTATCGTCGGAGGCACGATTACCGGGAATTTTCTGACAAAAAGCGGGCAGCTCGACGAGTGCCAGAGCAGCCTTTCCGAAGCTTATGTCAATTCCGCGGAGATGTCAAAAAAACTAAGTTCCCTCGAACTGGACAAGAATTTGATTGAGACAAACCTCGGCACAACCACATCCCAGCTCGAGAAATGTCTGAACGACTACAACACCTGCTACGCAGAAAAAAACACCCTCAATCAGCAGATAATTGACCTTCGGGACAACCTCTCGACCAAATACTCTGAACTGAAATTCTGCACAAAAGATCTCGACTCCGCAAATTCCGAGGTGCTCCGGCTCAACAGCACGTACCAAAAGCTCGAGGAGAGGCTTGAGGACCTTCAGGGAGGATATGCGTCATATAAGTGCTGCCAGTTCTACGAGGATGGCTACAAATATTATATTATAGTGAACGGAAAGGACGTACGCTGCTGCTACAACGGCGACGAGGGGTACATGTGCGGATTCGGGCCGAGCGAGGAGGAGGTCGACGATGACGAGAGGCTCTACAAGCTGAAGTGTTAGGCGCAAGAATTATCTAATTTTAGTTATTTATGAAAAGATTTTTCCTTCTGGTGTTGTGCCTTGCCCTGTTTCCAATAGCCGCATACGGTGAGGTGATTCACGAGATAACCGTCGGAGACGAAATCCTGATAAATTCCACCCTTCTCCTCTACTCCGAAAATCCACTCGACTACTGGGAACTGTCGCTGAGCCTCCCCGAAGGGTCAAAGGTACTTGGCCTCTACGACGAAATCGGGGTGGTGGAATATTCCGTTGAGAGGGATAACGTAAGGTTTAAGACCAACCTGAAGCGCGCAAGGACGCGGACGGTGAACGTAATATATTCCGTTGGGGAGTGGAAGGTGATAGGCGGCCTGAATCTTGTGGAGTTGGGTCTTTTCGGGTTCGATAACAAGACCACGTATGTGGAGATAAGCCAGGGCGTCCCCTATATTTATATTCCAAACGCCGAGGTGGAATATCTCGGGGATGGGGCGCGGGCAAAAAAGGACGGGCCTGTGAGTGTCCGGCTGGTTTTCGGGGGGAAGGCTGAAAGCGAGCACTTTTTCACAAACTCAGACTTTGACCTCTCGAAAGCCGAAAAGCTCTATCCTGTCATCGAGGGGATTACAGGCATCAGCCCGCCCGTGAAATTCGGGGTGGCCGTGCTCTCGGAGAAGGACTACGAAAAGGAATATATGGGTTGGAGCGCGGGGACTTTCAACGGCCTTGTGCTTGTCAAGGACACAGAAAACGAAAACGACCTGACCGCAACCCTCCTTCACGAAACCACCCACGGATTCAACTCTTTCGCGCTCGACTGGGACAGGACAAACACGAGTTGGTTTGACGAAGGCGTCGCCTGCTACGTAACGTCGGCCGTTTACCGGATGCTCGACGAGCAGCAGCCCGAGCTTTTCGGAGAGGAGAAAAGGTGGAGGGAAGGAAACATGATTTACACGCTTGGACCGAAAAAGACGACCGAGGACTTATGGAGGTATTATTATTCGGGGCGGGACTATATGTATC
>JBNGEE010000132.1:0-2019 GCA_049975565.1 Candidatus Aenigmatarchaeota archaeon | reverse complement strand
CTTTAGGCATGCCCAAAATAATGTTTTTTCCCATAATAAAAACCATCTATTAATTACCACCTGTCTCTCGGGTCCCTCGGAATAATAATCCAAGCAACAAGATACGCAAGAACTGACGGGGACCAGATGAAAAACGAGATTATCCATAAAAGCCTTATCAGCACAGGGTCAACTCCAAGATAATCTCCAATCCCGCCGCACACCCCGCCGAGAACCTTGTCACTTCTCGAGCGGTAAAGGCGCGGCACTCCGCTTTTTCTCTCCCTTTCGGCGGGCTTTTTTGAATACGCCGGAGCTGCGGCCCTTTCATCATATCCGGGATTTTTCCCGAACACGGGGACAAGGTACCCCAAAAGAAGTATCAGCCAAAACGCAATCCAAATGCCCGCGTCAAGCGGCTCTATGATACGGGCAAGGACTTGGTTATGCCCACCCGCGGCGACAAGTTCGATAACCTGAACGGTGAGCCATAATGCAAAAGCGATGCTCACGGCAGGCGCGAGCGGGGACAATGCCCTGTAGGAGCGTGGGTAAACCCTTGAGAAATACGACATGTAAGAGAAAAACAGGAACATGACGAAAAACAGGCCGAGGTTGTCGGAGATGAAAACCCTAATTCCCAGAATCAGGCTGTCTCCGGTAATCGCCTGCATCTCGCCCATAAGCCAGGCAAGAGCCGCCAGGAGAATTATGCTGATAACGCTCGAAATGAAGGGGTTGACAATCCCAAGCGCCCCGCCGTAACGCGGGGCCTTTTCGGGCGTGCGTTTCCCGATATGGCGCCCGAACCGCTCGCCAATCTTTCCCACTTCCTCGCCGAAGTCCTCAAAGCGTTTTTCGAGCGAATAATCTTCCTTTGCAGGCTTCTTTCTCGACGGGCTTTCCTCAGCGCGCTTCTTTTTAGGCATAATTTTCAAAGCTCTTTGTATAAACGTCAAAAAGTTTGCCTCTGCCGGGATTTGAACCCGGGTCGTCGACTTTCTCCGAGCAGCGCAAGGTAGTATCCTGCGAAGCAGGTATCGTTTTTCTTTTGCGTTGAGGCTTTTCTTTTTCTAAAAGAAAAGCTTCACGAGAGGCCGATATCCTTGACCGAGCTAGACTACAGAGGCATAAGAATAAGTTTAACTAAACAATTTATGGCATTCTACCTCGCAGGCGGCCTCATGGACTTTGTGGTTCCCTTTGCCCTTACCTTCGCAATAGCTGTCGGGGTCATCTCCACAACAGGGATATTCAAGGGCCAAAAGCCGGTGGAGTTTCTTATAGCCATCGCGCTTGCCGCGCTTGCCGCATCCTCTCAGGCTTATGTGCGGCTTTTGAACGCCTGGGCGCCGGTTCTTGCGGGGCTTCTCATCGTCGTCTTTTTCATAGTCTTTCTCAAAAAGAACCTTGGGGGAAAGCCCGGGGAAAAGAGCTGGGAAATGCTGATTGCGATAGCCATCCTTTTCCTCGTCCTGATATACATCGGCCCATCCTTGCCGCTGCCTTCGGGAAACATCATAAAGTCCGACGATATACTCCTTGTAGCAGGGCTTGCCCTCGTGATTGCTATCCTTGTTGTCGGCAAAAATGTATCGTGGCCTGATGATAGAAATACCACTTAAAAACGGTGGAAAATTTTTTAAATTATTTCGGGCAAACAAATCCCAACTCAAAAAATGTTCTACCGAAAGTCAATTATATATTTAAATATACTATCTAATAATAATAATATGGCTCGTGACTTAAAAATTGACCGGTGTCCGTTTGGAGGTTCAGGAGAACTATTATACATGATCAGTGATAAAGATGGAGGTATTTATGGAAAATGTACTTTGGCGTCTGAAGTTAGAAGCCAAACGGGATATGATTGTTGGACTGCAGATAACTTTTGCAGAACCAAAGCAAAATCGGGTTGTCTATATCCAAATTATGATGGAGATTCCGAAAACAGATGCAGATATGGTTTGGGAACTTGGGTAGGACAATAAATTTACGTTTTCCTTCACGATTAGGCTATGCCAAATATCAATACATATC
>JBNGEE010000131.1:979-2039 GCA_049975565.1 Candidatus Aenigmatarchaeota archaeon | reverse complement strand
GAGCTTGAGACAAAGGTAATCGACATGGGCGCGGGCTTAGAGAGGTTCCCTTGGGTGCTGAACGGAACGAGGACGGCGTACGAGATGGTCTTTCCCGAAGCCCTCGAGTACATGGAGCAGTTTAGGCTGTCTCTCAGGGACAAGGTAGTGCTCGCCGACCACACGAGGACTCTTCTTATCGCCTTTTTTGACGGGGCGCTGCCGTCCAACACAGGCGGCGGCTATAACCTCCGGAAAATCCTTCGGGAGTGCTTCGCGATTCTCAGGAGGACCGGACAGAGGGTTGACCTCGCAGACCTCATGGTTATACACTCGAAGATGAAGATGTATCCTGAGCTTAGGAAGGCCGACTTTAGGGTGATTTCGGAGATTCTCGCCGAGGAGGAGAAAAAGTACACGGAGATGATTAAGCAGGGAATTTCCATCATCAAAAAGATTGAGAAGTTCGACCTCGAGACGCTCAGGCAGCTTTACGAGTCGCAGGGGATGACTCCTGAAATTATCAGGGAAATCCGCCCCGATGTTGAGATTCCCCCCGAGTTTTTCGCCGCAAGGGAGAAAAAAAAGGAAAAGAAGGCGGCTGAAGCTTATTTTGACCTTTCGGACATTCCCGAGACCGAAAAGGGCTACTACAAGAAGGAGACCAAGGGGGTGGCGAAAGTCCTCAAAGCCATCGGCGATTGGATTGTGCTTGACAGGACGATTTTTTACCCTAAAAGCGGGGGGCAGGACGCGGACTTAGGCTTCATAAACGGGCACAAAGTCGTTGAGGTCATCAAGCAGGGAAACCACGTTCTGCACAGGATTGACAATTCGGTCTTTGAGAAGGCGGGAAAATCGACCAATCTGCACGAGTGCCCGCTTAAGGTTGGAACCCCTGTCGAGCTTACGGTGGACAAGGAAAGGCGCCTTCAGCTCATGCAGCACCACACAGGCGCCCACATCATAAACGGGGCGTGCAGAAGGGTTCTTGGCGCCCACGCCCAGCAGGCGGGCGCTGAAAAAGAGGTCGGCAAGGCCCACCTTGATATTTACCACTTCAGGAAGCTGACCGAGGAAG
>JBNGEE010000131.1:0-969 GCA_049975565.1 Candidatus Aenigmatarchaeota archaeon | reverse complement strand
AGGAAATCGAGCGCCTGGCAAACGAGTGCGTAAAAAGCGGCTATAAGGTCATCGAGAAGTGCATGTGCCGCACCGATGCCGAGCAGAAATACGGGTTTGAGATTTACCAGGGCGGGGCGGTTCCGGGAAAGGAAATTCGGACAATCAGAATCGGGCAAATCGAGGAGGAGAAGACCGGAAAGGAGGGCGACTGGGACGCCGAGGCGTGCGGAGGGCTTCATCTGGACAACACATCGGAAGCCGAGTTGATTGTGATTACCGGGGTCAAGAAAATCCAGGACGCTATTACCAGAATCGAGTTTTTGGCAGGCAATGCCGCTAAAAACTATGTCGAGGCGATGGAGGGCTATCTGAAGGAATCCGCGGAGGTTCTTGGCTGTTCTGAGGACAAGGTTTTTGAGGAGTCTCAGAAGCTGTTTAAGGATTGGAAGAAGGCGCGGAAGAAATGACTTGGATTTGTAGAACATATATCCTCTGCCTCTTGTGATTATGACCCCTTCTGTCTTTTTAGGATATGTCCAGTTAAAGGTTCTGAGATTTTTATATCAGCATAGATATAGGAGGTTCCTTACTAAATAAATTGCTCGCCACATACGGGAGAATGTAGATTCTGTAGGAGGAGCTTTAACTAGTTTGCATGATATTCACCAGTATGTTTGCAAGGAAACATCTCGTAGGGACAAGAGAGTCAATACCTGGAGAATTACAAAGAATGAAAAAAGGCTTAGTAGGATAAAATCAATGATTGGAGAAGAGAAACCCACCCTATCTGAGTCAATATCGGAGAATGTGCGGGCAGTGGCCCCCGTAAAAATAGTCCTTCAGACAACAGTCCCTCAATTATCTGTTCCTGTAGAAGTTGGCTATTGGGTGCTATCCAATTTAGACAAACTCGACGGTTTTCACAAATCTTCCAATCCGCCTGCGAGACTGCTGAACTTTGTTGCATCTTCATCAAGCGGTGCCGTT
>JBNGEE010000130.1:0-2063 GCA_049975565.1 Candidatus Aenigmatarchaeota archaeon | reverse complement strand
GTGTCCACCTGCACGCTCACGAAGGCTTCGGGGCTCGAAAACCCGTATATATCAAGATAGAGGACTTCGATTTTGTATTTTCCATCAGGGCCCAGGATGAGGCTCAGATTATAAGTACCGTTCTGGAGACTTTTTTCCGTCCTTGTCAGGTTTCCGGTCGAATTGAATACTTTGGCCTCCAGTTGGGAGAACTCCTTGTTGTTTACGATTGTCACGCTTAGGTTAATCGCGCTCGAGTTCACGTACCTTAAGTCGGGGATGTTGTTTACGGTGAGCTTCTGGGTCAGGGATGGGCTGTATATCGAGCGTGACCTGACCGTTTCGTTGTTTTCTTCCTCATCCTTGCTGTAAAACCTGAGGAAGAGGATCTGGGTCTCGTTTTCCAGAAAGTTTATCGTCACAGGGTCGTCGTATATGTAGCCCGGGGTGCAGCTGTTGTTGGTGTCGATGCAGTAGTAGGTTCTTCTGCACCCGGAGCCGTAGCCGTCGTCGCATTTTAGGGTCACTTTAATCTGGCTTGCTCTGGTCCATGTGCCAAATTCGTAGCTGCTCCCGTTGGGGAGGGTTGCGCTCGCATTCGAGACCGGGGGTGTGGTGTCGGGCAGGTACTTGTTGCTTAGCGGGAGTTCGTCAGTGTTTACGCCTTCGGACTGGCGGGTGATGAAAAGAAATTCGAGAAACCTCCCTGTCAGGATATCTCTGAGGAAGTTTCCTGTAGGGGGGCTTTCGTCAAGCCCGAGGTCGTATTCGTCGTCGCAGAATCCGTCGGTATCGAGGTCATCGCACTTGTCGGAATATCCTTTGCCGGGGCCCGACCAATAATTCCCGCCTATCATCTTTCCGGGCGAATATATCCTGTTTCCCTGCTTCTTGGCGGTGTTCCAGAGGTTTTTGAGGTAGTCTCCCTGAAACACCACGTTTTTCTGGTTGGAAAAATAATTGTTGTAAATCCTGTTTTGGGTTGAGGAGTACATAAGTATCCCCGCCTCCCTGTTTTGGGTTATCTGGCACCCGTGAATTTTGCCGTTTTTCGAGGACTGCACGAATATCCCGTAGTCCCATCCCGTGACAGTGCAGTTTCTTATCTCTACACTTTCCCTTCCGTTCACCGATATCCCGTAGACTGTATAGGTGGCATCCTTTCCTGTGATCTTTTTGCCCCTGCAGTCGAGCACTATGTTGTCCGCCTTGATATTCAGGCATATCGAGCCGCTTGCGTGGCTGATATCGTTTTTGAGATAGTAAGTTTCACCGTCAATGTCGAGAATCCCGCAGGAAGTCATTTCGATTGGTGTCAGCACGTTTGTCACGCCCGTCGTATTGGAGTTGCCGTCGTAGTCATAAGTGGTTGCGCTTATATTATAATAGCCGCCCTTGCTTACCTTGAGGTCCTTTGAAAAAGTCCCACCTTCGTATGAGGCCGCCCAGGCCACAACTTTTTCGCCCTGAAGAATGGAAATATTGGTGTAATAATAGACCGCGTCCTGTGCCGTTATCGTGACGGGTATCGTAGTCGACTCGAGTATTTCTCCGTTTTTTGGGGAGTCTATCCTTATATAGGGGGGTAAGGTATCTGGGACATACTTGTTGCTGAGCGGCAGGTAATCTTTGTTGTCCGCATCGATGATGTAAGGCTCGTCGCAAAACCCGTCTTTGTTCTGGTCGGCGCAGTTGTCGGAATACCCTCCCGACGGACCCGACCAGTAGTTTCCGCCCGAGTAACTCCCTTGTGAATATATGCGCGGGAAGGAGTATATGGCTCTGGTGCCATTCCAGTCGTTACCCTGAGACATAACAGCTTCGGCGTTTTTCGGATTGCGGAACAGGTTGTTCCTCACGATGTTCCGGTACGAAAAAGACATCGATATACCTACACCGTTTTCCGACAGTATAGAACTTTCTAGCCAGTTTCCTTCGGAGTTTTCCATGAGGAGCCCCCTTTGATTATCCGTCACGGAGGAATATTCGGTTATGCCCCAGTTCGAGCCGTCTTTGTGGATTCCTGTCCCCCAGTTTGAGATTGTGCAGTTGTGGATGACTGTGTAATCCTTGTTGGTGTAGAT
>JBNGEE010000129.1:0-2094 GCA_049975565.1 Candidatus Aenigmatarchaeota archaeon | reverse complement strand
CGAGAAGCGCGGCCGAAAACGAGAAGGCAATTATATATAGCATCGGGCTTTTGAGGAGGTGCGTGCTGAAGTATCCCGTGTCGTTGAGGGAGCTTAAAATCGAGCCGAGCGCGATATATGGCAAAACGGCCATAGCGAACCTGCCGTCTATCACGATTTTTTCGCGGCGCAATCCGAGGAACACAAGATAAACGGCAACGACCAGCAAAACCGCGTAAACTGAGGTGTTCACCCAGTTGTATCCCGAGCCGTTCAGGATAGGGCCCACGAAATATTCCTGAATCATGGCACGAAACATTACTTAATATAGCGAACTAATTTATGAGGCGCCAGACACTCCAGATTGCCGTTTCCCTTCTTCTTGTCGTGTTTCTGTCGGGGTGCACCGAGAACGACATAATCGGCAGCTCGTTTGGTAGCGAATACTGCTCGGCTGTCGGAAACTGCAAAGTAGAGGAGGCGCCGCCAAGAATCACGGACGTCCTCCAGATTCAGACAATCGAGGCGCGCCCTATGGCCGAGAACCGCGTGAAGCCCGACTCGGAAATAACGTTATTTGTGACTGTCCAGAACATGCACGACCAAAAGCCCCTCCATATCAACTGGATAGGCATCTCAAACAAGCAGTCGTTCATATGCTCGGGCACCTGCGAGGAGACAAATATGGAACTAAACCCTGGCGCCATGAGGAAATTCTCCTTTGACCTGACAAGCCCGTCGAACTCCGGGACCCTTGCCATCCCCCAGACAATAGAGATAGCGGCGGAGTATTCCTATGACTCCTCGACACTCACCACCTTCAGCTACATGAATGAGGATACTTTCAAGGACTATCTCGAATCCGGCGCAAGGGCGGCTACGACTCTCACAAACATCGCCTCTGAGGCTCCTGTCGAGCTTAAAGTCATATACGGGTTCCAGCAGCCGGCGATTTACGACGAGGACAAGGACTACCAGATTTTCCTTGAAGTACACAATTTAGGGGGAGGGGAGATAAAAAGAATCGAGGCAGATGACCTCAGCCTCACCTTTGAGGATAATGCGGGGAGCTTCACGGAGTGCTCGGAGGAATTCGGGAGTACTTGCAGCGGAGATACTGTCACCAACAGCGAGGAAATAAGGATAATGGGCAAAAAACCGTACAGGTACTATTTCAATTTCAACCCGTCAGGAAGCCCCGACTTCAGCCATACGCCGGTTGTGACGACGATTCTCAGGACCAACGCCAACTATGAGTACAGGATTAGCAGGCTGTATGATATTCTTGTTTCGCCGAGGGCCCAGATATAGCGAACGTCTCCTGGTGCCTGCCGGATACCCGGCGCACTGTGGCAACAATTAAATCTAATGTTTATTGTCAATAAATAATAATTAATAATGACTGAGCGAAAATTTTACGACTTGAACGTCTCTTTCGGGGAGGGTGGCAAAAAGCTGGTTGAGAGGGCCGAAAGGCTGGAACTTTTCGGCGTCTGCCTTGTCCATAATTACTTCGACAAGCCCTCGTTTGAGGAATACCTCGGGAAAATAGAAAAGCTCAGGGAAAATACGGATATTGACATAATTTCAGGTGTGATGCTTTCGGGGCCGGCATTTGAGAAAGTCGCGCGGGAAATCCGGCGGAAGGTCGAGATAATCCTCGTCGAGGGCGGGAACTACGAAGTGAACAGGAAGGCCTGCGCGTCAGACTTCGTCGACATTCTCTCCTGCCCACAGAGAGGGAGGAGGGACTGCGGGATAGACCACATCTGCTGCAAGGACGCAAGGGCTCACAATACCATGATTGAGCTAAACTTCAGGGAGCTTCTCACTTCAGTAGGGGGCCAGAGGATAAAAGAGCTCAACCTCATGAAGGAAATAATAAGGCTGTGCATAAAGACCAGCGCGCCCTTCATCGTGAACTCCGGGGCAAAAAATCTCTGGGAACTTAGGGGCGGAAGGGAGCTGACTTCTCTGCCATACGCCCTCGGCGCGGGGCTTTTTCCTTCTCTTGCGTCGAATTCAGAGCTGCCCGAAAGGCTCGTGAAGCTGAATCGGGACAAAATCCGCCAGCCGCTGAGCGGAGTATATATCGAACAGGGGACTGAATATGGA
>JBNGEE010000128.1:0-2111 GCA_049975565.1 Candidatus Aenigmatarchaeota archaeon | reverse complement strand
GAAAGGATGCTAAAGGAGGTTATTGATGCAAAGAAGGTGAGTTACGAGATTTTGAGGGTTTAGGGGATTTTAGAGGTTTTTCCGTTTAGGAAAACATATTCAGGCTGTTTTCGGCGTCAGAGCCGATTGTAAGCCCGTTTGTCTTGATTTTCGTGCAGGCGCCCCGGAAAGTCGCGACTTTGTCCTTATAAGCCACGCTTCCCTGAAACCCGTAGACCACCGCACCGTTCGTAATTTTTGCCTCCATCTCCTGCGGGGACGAGATTGTGAGGATGCCGCCGTTGACGATAAGCTCGCCGATTTTGAGGTTGTTTACCGTAATTTCCTCGATTATCTGGTTCGTGGCTGAAACCGCGGACTTGCCCTTTATGTTCATGCCGCTCGAATAGACCTGCTCCGCGCTTCCGCTTATCGTGCCCTCGTCGAAGTTTATGCTTCCGGCAAAGCCGTTAAGCATTATCTGGCCGCTCGCCTCGACTTCCTTGTTGTCCACAAGAAGCGTGAACGGCTGCAGGGAATTTAGGTGGACCATCGTAGGCGTGCGGGTCTTGATTTCGGGAAAGCTGTTGACCGCCATCGTGAAGGCCACATTTTCCTCAAAGTCGCCCTTCTCCTGGAAAAAAACGCCGAAGCGCTCGCTTATCGCCGAGAAAAAGTCAGTCAGCTTCTCGTTGAAATCGGAGGAGAATATAGGCAGCACTCCAAGGCCCACGACAGCCGCAAGAATTATGAGGGTCGCAGGAATCTTCCAGTCCATAATCTATATGCTTAAAGTATTATTTCATGCGCTTTTTGGAGCGGATCGTCCTTTTTTATAGCAACGGGCCTATTTCGATATCGCCACCGGGCTTTCGCCGCCGTGCCAGCTCTGCCTCGGCCTCACCCGAATCTTGTAAAGCCTTTCCGAGTTGTCGTCGAAGATAAGCGCGACGCCTTTGAGTTTCGGAAGCTCATCCAAGTACTTCTCGATGGAGTAGAGCATGTATGTCTGCATAATCGCTTTTAGCGCGTCGATGTCCCGCTGCGAGGTAAGCCTGTGGGATATCACGAGGTCGGCCTGCGCAAGGACATCCGGGTGGAGCTTGTCGGGCATTTGCGTTATGAAAAGCTGGGAAATCCCGGGCTGGCGGCCCTGCCGGATGATTGTGAGGATAATGTCTGAGGACGCGGTCGAGCCTTCGGAGGGTATGAAATTGTGCGCCTCGTCTGTCATAAGCCAGCACATGGGCACCTTCCTGCCCTTGTTTTCCGAGTCCTCGATTGTGGAAAGCTCCTCCTGGCGCCTTGCAAGAACCCGCGCCTCGTAGACCTTCTTCATTATCAGCCCGATGATGAGGCTTTTTATGTTCCAGCCCACCCCTCCCCCGAACATGCTGACATCAAATATTGAGAGCTGGCTTGGCTTCATGAACTCATAGATGTCCATACCCTCGGTCGAGAATATGCCCCAGTCGTTGGCGTTGAGAATCATGTTCTCGATCTTGATTTTTATGTCCTTGTCAAAGTCCTCTTCTCGCAGCTTTTTGACCATTTCAGTCAGGGAGTAGTTTCCCTCCATCTTGTTTATCACCCTCGAAAGAAGGATGCCGTCGAGGTCGTTTTCCCTGAGTCCGAAGGTATAGCACCAATCTGAGGCGGTAAGGTCGTTAGGCCGAAAGGAAAAGCCCTTATCAACAAGCACGCCCATCTCCTCGAACTTTTTTACGTGGCCGATGGGCACGTACTCGAACACCTCAAATCCCTGAGGCTTTAGCCCCCACTCATACAAAAGCTCGCGCTGCTTGTGGTTCGGGTACTTCATGCTCCAGAAAATCCCCTGCGTGTCAATCGATATTACGCAGAGGTTTTCCTTGATTTCGGGTGGGAGCTTTGTCATTTCCTCGGCGAAAATCTGGCTTGTATAGCTGTTATGGCAGAACAATCCGCCGTTCGAGCCCGCGATAAAATTGTGGGTAACGGGCACGGTAAGGTCGTAAACCCAGCCATTGTAACGGATTTCTTCTATCTCCTCAATTTTGTCCCAGAAAATGTTGCTTTCGGAAAGCTCTCGAAGGAGCACGAGATCCTCTGAAGCCTTGCTTATCTTTCCGGTAAGCTTTTTTAGCATTTCC
>JBNGEE010000127.1:0-2172 GCA_049975565.1 Candidatus Aenigmatarchaeota archaeon | reverse complement strand
AAGTGTTCTGGACGATTAACCCAACCTCGTTTCTGTATCCCGTATCAATCGTGCCTATGGAATTTGCAAGCCGCAGGGGGCTTTTGAAAGACAGGCCGGACCTCGGCCGTATCTGGATTTCCCAGCCTTCCGGTATTGCCACCTTCAGCCCTGTCCTGACAATCTTTGTCTCGCCGGGCTTCCACTCGACGTCCTCGACCAGAAAAATGTCCGCGCCGGCGTCAGTCGGGTTAGCGTACTTCGGAAGCTTCGCTTCGGGGTGGCAGAATTCTATAAAGACGCCGATTTTTTCGCGGGCGGGTTTTTCCATAATCCTAATCGGGCGAAAAAATATATTCCGCCCGGTGGAGTTATTTACGGGATATCTTCTTAGTATGGCCGATTTCGAAGAGAGCGATGCGTCCGCCAAGGATGACTTCGAGAAGGTCTGGAAAGAGACCGCCGCGCCTCTGACGGGCAGGGGAGACTTCGAGTTCCCAAAAAGGAAGGGAAAAGAGCGCCCGCTGATGAAGTACGTTTTTGACATACGAAAGGCGCTACTCGAGATGGGCTTTGACGAGGTAATTCCCCCCCGATTCACCCGCCCGAGGCGGTCGTAAAGCAGTACGGACCAGAATCCCCGGCGATTCTTGACCGAATCTATTATCTCGCCGCCCTTCCAAGGCCTGAAATTGGCCTCTCCGACAGGAAAAAGGAGCTTATCCGCTCGAAAATCCCGGGCTTTGAAAATTTTGAACAGCTGCAGGACATCCTGATGCGCTACAAGAGGCGGGAAATCAAGGGCGGCGAGAGAGGGACAATTACTGTCAAATATGTGGACACTCTGCCGTCTCTTAACCTGAAGCTGACTAAGGAAGCCGAGCGGTTTATGGCTGACAACCAAAGGGAAATCAGGATTGCCTCGCCGGTTTTCGTGGATATTGAGGCAGTTTAGGGAAATCTATTTATATTATTTACTTGCGTGTAATATCATGGTAGCAAATTACAAATCTGTTGGCAGCAAGGACATGCAAGTGGGAACTGCCCATCTAGAAGACATTTACAATAATCTGGAAGCGGGGTCTGCATTGATAGCTAAGCCTTCTAACGGCCTGAGCAAATATGTCTTGTTCTATATACATGAATATCCCGAATCGGGGGGTCTGGCTTTGGAAACCCTTAAAATTCTGAAGGAAGCTCAGGAATACCAGACTGTAGAGGAATTGTTGGGTTGTGGTGAAGCGGCAGTAAGGAGAGTTTATGACCACAAAAACCCAAACTCTATTTTGGGCGGTGCTACGGAGTGGATGCCTGTAATTGTTGCGGAATCCCTTTTGCCTATACCCACCTATGCGCCCAAGTGAATAGTATTTATTTGATTTTATAACTATTTTTTTATAAATAATATATGGAAAGGCTGAACCAAAAGGCGGGAATTTTTGAGGGGCCCGAAATGCTCTATGAGATTTACGAACGGATGCTTGCCTGGGATTTTAAAATCCGATACAGTTCCTCTGCAGAGAAAAAACCTTATGCAGCGCAGGTTCCGGAAATGCACATACTTCTTATTGGCAGGGAGGCGGGCAAAGAAACACCCCTGCAGTTATACAGGGTCTCCTCCACCCAAATATACCCTCTTGCCCTTCTCACGGGGTCTTTTTGCTATATGCCTCATGAAATGAAAGCTCTCCGGGAAAGGCCTTATAACATCCTTCTTGAGCCCATAGAAGCCATCCCTGACTCAAAGGAAAAACCTCTGCCGAGCGAAATCGAATACGCCATTTGCGGGAAGGCGACCCCTGCAGAAGAGGTCCTTTCCGGGAAAAAATGGAGGTGCGTGCTCAGAAAACCGGTTAAGAAATAATGCATTTCCTGTGCACCAAACCAAAAGCCTTTGCAAATACTCCTTTAGGCTGCCAAGAGAGAACGTCCAAAACCGTAAAAATCCTGTTTTAATCCACTCTATGACTAATTATGCTTCAGCTAAAAAACCTCTCGGTGTCTAAAGACGGCGTGAGAATACTAAAAGACGTGAGTTTGGAGCTCGATTCCGGAGAAATCCTGACAGTTTTCGGCCCTAACGGGAGCGGAAAATCAACGCTTCTCAAGGCTATTGCGGGAATTCCCGGCTACTCTTTTGAAGGCGAAATCCTCTTTGACAAAACCTCCCTAAACTCCCTTACGCTTGAAGAG
>JBNGEE010000126.1:0-2217 GCA_049975565.1 Candidatus Aenigmatarchaeota archaeon | reverse complement strand
TGACAGATACCTGCGGCGGGGTTCCATCGATTGTGAAATTGTAGAGCGTAGAATTTCCAGTCTCACCGCTCTGGCAGGTTACGTTTCCGACATAGTAGCCGTCCGAAAGTGCGGTTGTGTTTGCCATAAAGGTTGGCGTGTTGTTCTGGACCGACGCGTTGTAGCCCTTCAAAGTCCCGTTTATTGTCCATGAGCAGTTGTAGGTCGGGTTCGTGCCGCTTACTGTGAAATTTACTTCGGGGGTCGTATCATTGGTCAGTGTGGAGTTTGCGGGGGAGTTAATGGTTATGTTGAAATAAACAGGAGCATCCTTTGTCGTGAATTTCCATACCTCGCTCTGGTTTTCGAGCAGCCCGTCGGTGGCGTTTGCGTACCAGTAATAGGTCGTCGAGTAGTCAAGACCATACCAGATTACCGAAGCGGTTGAGCCGTTCGCGATATCTGTTTGTGTGGTATTTATCTGCTCTCCCGTGGCGTTGTTGTAAAAAGAAACGTTCATCGCGTCTCCGTTGGGGTCGGTTACCGTGACATTGAGGTTTAAGCTTAGAGGCTGGCCTGTGGACTGGTTTTCGGGCGAATTTAACTCCGGCTTGTTCGGGGCGAGATTTAGCTCCTGAATCGCTATTGTTCTTGTCCCGCTGGTATTTGTAGTTCCGGCCGAATTGCAGTTGATCTTCCATGTGTAATTGCCATAATTCAAACTGGAATTTGCGATCAGCATTGTTTCCGTGCCATTCTGGGTCGAGGAATTCTGACCGTAGCCCGTGTCGTTGATGAGAAGCTCGCAGGAGTAGGTGTTCTCCGAGCCGTTTACCGTGAAATTAAATCCGGGCGTCTGGTTTGTCGTGTTGGTATCGTTCCCTGGAGAAATGATGTTAATCCAGAAGTCCGGGTATGTAACTGTGAGCTCCCTGGGGCTTGACTCGCTGAAGTTTTCGGTGTATCCGGAATTTCCCGCCGAGTCGTTTGCCCAACCGTAATAAGTATATTGCCCCTCGGACAATCCCGTGCCGTTCGTGATGTTTTTGTAAAACAGGTGCCGCGTGGAGTTGAATTTAGTAACTTCCCAAGACGAATTCGTGTAAGTCGTATTGCTCCCGTTCCAGTTGAGGATAAAAGTGTCGAAATTCGAATCATCTATGGTGACATTTAGTTCTACCCAGCTAAACTTTACAGTGCTCGAATTGTTCGCAGTAGGAAGCACAAAAGCCAGAGCCGGGGACGTGAGGTCAACCGTAAAATACCTCACTTGGGACTGAAGAGTAGTCTCGTTCGTGCAATTAACATACCACGAATAATAGCCCTCGCCAAGGGAATCGTTTGCCGTAAACTCTGTCAGCGTATCGTTTTGCACCGAGGCGTTTGAGTCATAACCCGTGCCGTTTATGAACAGCCCGCAGGAATATATGTCATTACCCCCCGTAACGTTGAACTGGAAAGACGGCGAACTGACATTCAGATAAGTGTCGTTCTGGGGCGAAAAAAGCACGATTGATGAGGGGTCTGCAAGGACAAAGAGAATGAGTGTTGAGATCGCAAACAGCGCAAATAGAGCATAAACTCTCTGTGCCGTACCTTCAAAGGCCATAATACTATTGTAATGTGTAAGAATAGCGTTGCACAGAATTTGTAAATCAGGTAATATCCCCTACGAAAGATTATTATGAAAGAGGCGCTTTTTTACACGAAGCTTGTTGGCGGCAAAGTCCGCTGCCAGCTCTGCCCACGGCGCTGCTTCATAAACCCGGACCAAACCGGGCTATGCGGCGTTCGAAAAAACACTGGCGGCAAACTCCACTCGCTTGTCTACGGCAGGCCCTGCTCGATGTCGGTTGACCCAATCGAGAAAAAGCCGATTTTCCACTTCATCCCGGGAATAAAGGCCTTCTCGATAGCAACTGTCGGATGCAACCTTTTTTGCAAGTTCTGCCAGAATTTCGAAATCTCGCGCCCAGCCACCATTTTCGGGCAGGAAAAAGCGCCCGAAGAAATCGTGCGCCTCGCCATTGAAAGCGGCGCAAATTCAATTGCCTATACCTACACCGAGCCGACGGTGTTCTACGAGTACGCGCTCGATGTCATGAAGCTTGCCAAAAAGGCCGGGCTCAAAAACGTCTGGGTGTCTAACGGCTACACAAACATTGCGCCGATAAGGAAGATGGCTAAGTTCCTCGACGTAGTAAACATCGACATCAAGGGCGGCGAGGAGGCCTATAG
>JBNGEE010000125.1:0-2227 GCA_049975565.1 Candidatus Aenigmatarchaeota archaeon | reverse complement strand
CTCGGCCCCATAGCAAACCCGATTCCTTCGGCCACCGTGCCAGTCTTTTCTCCCTCGAGCTTTCCCGAGGCGTCTATTGTAATCACCTTTTCTATCGTGTTTTTCGAGCTTATCTTCCTTATCGCCTCGTCAATCTGGCCGAGGTTCGCCCCGGGCCCTTTCGCCTTGAGGATAAAAACCTCCTTGCCCTCGATTCTTTTCTGGGCGACGACTGTGCCCTCAGTAATTTCTGATGTTTTGGCGGTCCCGATGAGGTTTGCGGCGTAAAGCGGGCCAATGCAGTCGCCGACAGGAATCGCGCCCGAAAACGCGGGGACCGACGCGTAAAGCGCCTTTACCTGCTTGTCGATCATCGGAAGCTGCATCTGGAGAATCATCCCTATCTGGAAGTTCTTGGACTCCTTAATCATTTCGATGAAGTGCCTTATGGTTTTTGTTATCTGGTAGATGCCGATGTTCGATATTAGCGCGCCGGCGAGGTTTCTGCGCTCATTCTCACTAAGCCCGGGCGAAATGTCCTCAAGGAACAGGTCGAGCTTCTTGTCGTGGCGGATTGTGAGTTCTCTGACCTTCTTTGCAAGCCCTGTCGGCTCGGTCGTGTCGGGCTCGATGATGAAATATTCCATAATCCTGTCCATGCTCGCTGTGAGGTCCTTTTTGGAGAGCTTCGCGCCGCCCTCGAGCTTCTTTGTTATAACCTTTCGCGAATTCTTTGACATCTCGTCATATGACCGCGCCTTGGCCTCAAGCACGCTTATCGTCTGGTAGAGCATGAGCCTTGGCCCGAAGAAAATCAGGACAAACAGGAGGATAATGTTGATAATCATCCATGGGTCGCTCATGCCAATCATTAATAAATAGGGTTTTAAATTAAAAGACGCGCCAAAAACCGAAGGCTTTCAGCAGATTATTTGGCCCACCTCTGAACTTCAGATTCTGCCTTGCCTTTAGCCCTTTCACTTTTAACTATAATTATGACCTCGATGGAAATAACGTTTCTTGGCACGGGCGCGGCGATTCCGACTCTCGAGAGGGCGCACCCCGCGATTCACCTCAGGTACAGCGGAAAGAGCCAAAAATCGATTCTTTTCGACTGCGGGGAGGGCACCCAGACTCAGCTTCTGCGCGCGAAAATCAACTTCATGGGCGTCGGCTACGTTTTTGTCACCCACTGGCACGCGGACCACTTCATCGGGCTTTACGGGCTGCTCAATTCCATGGGGCTTGAGGGGCGCCAGGAGACTGTCAGGATTTTCGGGCCCGAAGCGGATACTCTCGGGCCGGAGCTCTTCAAGTTCTACAACTTCCCTTTCGACATCGAGTTTTTCGACACCTACCGTGACGGAGTTGTCTACGAGGAGGATGAGTTTATGGTCGAGGCGCTCGTGACAAAGCACACGATAAGGAGCGTCGCCTACGCCTTCGTCGAGAAGGGGCGGGTGAAGCTCAACATGGCAAAAGTAAAGAAGCTCGGCCTTGACTGGAAAGCGTGCAGGGCGCTAAAGGAGCGCGGCTGGACAAGAAAAGAGGGCAAAAAAATCACACTTAAATCAGTCTCCAATATAACTCCTGAGCGAAAGATTGTCTACTCCGGCGACACGGTTTACGTCCCGAAAATGAAGCGCTTCGCAAAGGGCGCAGAAATCCTCATCCACGAGTGCACCTGCCTGACCAAAGACGACGTGGAGGGAAAGATGCATTCCTGCCTTGATGACATCATGAAACTCAAGGACTCGGCCAAAAAAGTCTACCTCATCCACATCGGGCGAAAGTACCAGCACCACGAGGACCTTTTGGGGACGGTAAATGGCCTCAAAAATGTGGCGATTTCAAGGGACATGGAGCGGGTAAAAATCTAGGGATGCCCCGCCGGAGGGCGAAAAACCGCCACGAATATAAATACCCGCCCTGCTTAATAATCATGGGCACATGCCCAAAGCATGAGCAACATAATTTGCGAATCTGAAGGCGGTAATGGCAACGGCGGAAATACCGGGAATTTGTATACCTCTCTTGTGGAATCCGGCGGGAACACATTCTACATCAGGGTCCTGGACAGCAAAAGGGGCTGGGAGACTCTCAGGCGGGTCGAGGTATATCTCGTCATCCCTTATGCAAACGGGGGAAAGCCCGGCTTTGCCGTGCAAAAGCAGCTAAAGGGGTTTTCCGGCCCGGTCTCGACAAAATTCAGCGGAATGTCCCCGGAGGGCTATCTAAGCGAACTTGC
>JBNGEE010000124.1:0-2232 GCA_049975565.1 Candidatus Aenigmatarchaeota archaeon | reverse complement strand
CCCGCCCCTTGACGGTTTCGGGCTCCACGGAATAAGTTACCTCAATCCCGTATTTCGAGCCGTCACCCACATGTTTTTTTATGTCCTCTGCCTTGTACCCTATCAAAAACCGAAAATCCTTGAATCCGCAACCGGCAAGCTGAGTGAGGGTTCGATCCAGCAGGGTGGTCCCATTTATCTCAATCAGGGCTTTTGGTTTGTCGAGTTGCCCCATTCTCTTGGCCCTGCCTCCCGCAAGAAGGATTACCTGCGTGTTTTCGATTTCTTTTTTGAGATTTTCTAATTCTCCCATAAGTTATCACAATTTAAAAATATATATTACCTTTCATCTTGCACCAGTGGCGGCTATATCTTTATGGTCCTCGCATTTGTCAGCCTTTTCAGCCCTGTTTTTGCCATCAAAAAATCGTTCTCGATTCTCCACCCGCCGACCCCCGGAACGTGAATTCCCGGCTCAATCGTAAAGACCATCCCGTCGGCCAGTTTTGTTTCCCGCCACCCCTTAGGGATTTTTTGGGGCTTTGGGCCAATCGAGGGCGAATCGTGAAGGTCAAGCCCCAGCCCGTGCCCAACCGCGTAGCACAGGTCAAATCCGCTTTCCCTGATTGACTCGGCGGCGGACCCGTGCAGTTTCCAGGTTGGCATTCCAAATTCGGCCGAGCAGACGGTTTTTTCATACACCTTTTGCACCGCCTTTGCGATTTTCTCCTCTTTGGCGGAAAGTTTCCCAACGGCGAAGGGAACGGTAATATCTGAGCAATAGCCCTTAACCCTCGCCACAAAGTCCGCCAGCCCCAATCCCCTGCCGATTTTTTTGCCAAGAACTCCGGGGGAAGGGTGGACCAAAGAGCTTCTTTTGCCTGAGGTAAAAATCGTCGGAAAGGCTATTTCTTCCGCTCCAAACCGCCGCATTTCGTTTTCAATCCCCAAGGCAAGCTCCCTTTCGGTCAGGTTCGGCGAAAGAGTCTCAGAAAAGTGCTTTGCCCCAATGTCCGCAATCCTGCACGCCTTTTTGATAAGCTCAAGCTCTTCGGGCGACTTTACCACCCTCATTTCGGCGCAGATGCCGGAAATTTATTTTATCCTGACTTTCGGGAGGAGTTTCGAGGCGGAATATGTCACGTTTCTGCCGCTAATCCCAATCGTCCCTTTTTTGGGAAGAGCCTCCCAAAACAGCTCCTGAAGTGAGCCGAGCCTTCAGAGATTCACCAATTTGTCCACATCCGCTTCTTTTCGCGCCTGCTCGTACTCGAGCGGGGTCACGGCAAGGACAGAATTTATTTGGGTAACATTCAGGACAGCAAAGGAGGAATTTCTCTGCAGGTTTAGCCCCGTAAAGTAGCCAATGTTCGGGTCAAAAAGGCTTTCTGTGCACATAAAAACCGCGGAATCGACCTTTTCTTTTATGAGGTGGGTTCTTAGCTCTCGCAATTTCTTCTTCGCAAGCCCATTAATTCTTCGATCCCTGACGAGCGAACGACCTTCACGATAAGCTCCCTGTCCCTCGGGCGGTTGTCGAAATCGATGAATATGAGCTGCTGCCACTCCCCCAAAACAGGCTCTCCGTTCTCGACAGGCAGGGCGAAGGTCGGCTTTAGAAGCGCGCTTCGCACGTGCGCGTACCCGTTTCCGTCACCCCATTTCCGGTTATGCTCATACTCGTCGTTCATCGGCACGAACTTTTCGAGAACGCGCCGGAGGTCCGAAATCGCGCCGCCCTCATATTCTATTGTCGTTATTGCTCCTGTCGAGCCCGCCAAATACACTATGCATACACCATCCTTTACTCCCGACTCTTTAACGATTTTTTTTACCTGCCCGGATATGTCCACGATGTCGTTGTAGCCCTTAGTTGAAAACCTCAGTCTCATAATAGGGCTTCTTTTAATAATTTGCACTTTTTCGCCAAAAGCCAGAGAAGTTTTGCCCTCGGGTCAAAGCGGTGGATTATTGAATCCCTGTGGATGTATTGGTAGAACTTCATAATCTAATTCTCAGGCCAAAATTAAATAGGCTTGCTCATCAACCTAATCTGCTAACCACTAATGCAAATCTTACGCAAACCTAAAAAGTCTACTTCCCGCTGCTCCCGAATCCTCCGCCCCGGTCGCCCTCATGCTCCGAAATATCCTCAACAACCTTCCATTCAATCATCGGCGACCTTGCCAAGATGAACTGGGCGATGCGGTCTCCTTTTTCCATCCCGAAAATATCGCCCGAAGTGTTCTGGAC
>JBNGEE010000123.1:0-2268 GCA_049975565.1 Candidatus Aenigmatarchaeota archaeon | reverse complement strand
TCAGTCAAAAAGAAGGTTGTAAAGACTGTTAAACGGAAGAAATAATTTTGATTTGTTTTTTGGTTTTTAGTTTTATTGTTTATCGGGTTGAAGGGTGTTTGGCGGCGGGAAAATTTTCGGTTTTGGATAGCAAAGCCTTTAAATTTGTGAAAATTCTAAAAACAAGGAAAATCTTACTTAGCAAGTCTCCACACAGGCACCACCCGATACCGAAGTATCCCAATGTTTGCCCGATATACAACACGCCTTAGCTGTGGTAGATACTACCCCTGGACTCGCACATACGAATTCACAATGACCACTACTACATTCGGTATCACCCGTACAAGGCACTCCATTTGCATTCGTGCCAGAACCAGAACTATCTTGGGTTGTACACTTAGAACCATCCCAGTCCTCATCACCAGGACAGCAGTAGTCATTTGAGCAGTGCCATCCCTTAGTATACGGTGTCGAGGCACAGTAATCACCGGGTTGACCCTTACAATAAGTTCCCTCCATTATAGTCATTCCACCATGGCAGCCCGGGCAGGCCTTCGCGCATTCGTCTGCGTCCATTGCCGGCTTTTTGAAGTTGGCCCTGCACGCAGCCAGCAAACTGACCGCCTCATCATTTATTATCAGATCGGTTTGTATGTCACCGACCTTTTTCGAATCGCAGTGGTAAGTCCCGCTAAGGACAGAGCAGCCCTGGTTGAAGGCGCTCTGGGCCTGCGTCGAACTCATCTGCTCGGCCCCTTTCCCGAAGAACATCGCCATCATCAACAGAACGAATATCGCAAGCGCTATGACAATTACCGCATTCACTGGCAATTCAATACCTTTGAGTTTCCTCATAACTTAACCTGAAGTATATAAATATATGGCAATTCCAAAAGCCGGCGACATTGTCGCCGTCAAAAAGGGAAAAGAGCGGTGGGAGGGGAGAGTCCTCCCGGGAGAGGGCAAATTCCTCAGCCTGAAACTCAAATCCGGCTACAATGTCGGCATCGAAATCGACGAGAAGACAAAAATTACTCTGCTGGGAAAAGAAGAAGTTGTCAGGCACAAGCCTGTGGGCTTTTCGGCCGGGTATGAAAAAGGCAAGCCTTTGGTGTCGATTCTTTCCGCGGGCGGCACAATCGCATCATCTATCGACTACACGACCGGCGCGATTTCGGCGTCTTATTCGGCAGAAGACCTAATCTCATCGGTCCCGGAAATCTCGAAGTTCGCGAACATCAGGACTGGCAGGATTTTCGAGGCGATGAGCGAAAACCTCACCCCTTCCGACTGGCAGAAAATCGCGGGGGCGGTCTTTCGGGAAGTATCAGACCCGAAAGTCTCGGGCGTCGTCGTAACGCATGGGACAGACACCCTGAGCTTTTCGACCGCGATGATGTCATTTATGCTTCGAAATTTGAACAATCCGGTCGTTTTTACCTATTCGCAGAAAAGCTCTGACCGGGGCTCGACTGACTCGGCGATGAACCTAATCTGCTCGGCAATCGCTGCTACGACCGACGTGGCCGAAGTGATGGCCGTCGGGCACGCGACCATCAACGACGACTACTGCCTCATGAGCCGTGGCTGCAAGGTGCGAAAAATGCACGCCTCGCAAAGAAACACCTTCCGCCCCATAAACTGCTACCCAATCGGAAAAGTCTGGCCTGACGGGAAAGTCGAGTTTATCGGGGAATATTCTAAATCAAAGGACGCGTCCGGAAAGCCGCAACTGGCGGACAGGCTCGAGGAAAAAGTTGCCATCGTGAAATTCTACCCGGGGCTGAATCCCGAAGTTATCGACTGGTATGTGGAGAAGGGCTATCTGGGGCTTGTCATTGAAGGGACCGGACTTGGCCACGTAAACGTCGAGAAAAAAAGCCTCATCCCCGCGATTGAGCGGGCAATCGAAAAAGGTGTTTTGGTCTGTATGACGACCCAGACGATTTACGGCAGCACAAACCCTTACGTTTATTCCAATCTCCGCCGCCTCTCGGAGAGAGGCGTGGTCTATCTTAAGGACATGCTCACGGAGGCGGCCTACACAAAGCTCATGTGGGTGCTTGGCCAGACAAAGGACATCCGGAAGGCAAAAGAGATGATGCTCGAAAACATCGCGGGGGAGTTCAACCCAAGGCTCCAGCCGGACATGTTTTTGTATTGAGGGTGACGTTGCCCAATAAGGTTCAAAATGTCAAGATTATTTTAAATAAACATGAAAGACATCATGAGCATGCTTCCAAGCTCCCTCATGGACAAAATCGAGTGGCTGCGGGTCCACCCCGG
>JBNGEE010000122.1:0-2294 GCA_049975565.1 Candidatus Aenigmatarchaeota archaeon | reverse complement strand
TATATGAGCCACGAAAAAAGCCCAAGCGCAATCATGAGGGCGGGGACCTCCTCGTGCACGTCCGAAGTCTTAAGGTCGTATATTCCCGCAAAAAGTGTCAGGGCGAGAGCCGCAATAAAGGCAAAAACTTCCATTATTTTATGTGGCTTAATTATGATTAAGCATGTTGCGATAATTCCCGACGGCAACCGCCGCTACGCAAAAGCGCACGGGCTGTCCATAAGTGAAGTTTACGGAAACGCCATCGAGAAGGGGCTTGAAATCGCCCGCTGGTGCAGGGAGGAAAAAATAGACACGCTCACAGCCTGGGGCTTTTCGACCGAGAACTGGAAGCGCTCGAAGTCCGAAATCGGCACCCTCTTTCAGTTGTTTGAAGAGAAGGCAAAAAACCTCCTCGAAAGCGCCGAGGCGGCAGAAGAGATACAAAAGGCGGGACTGAGGGTTCGGATTATCGGAGACAGAACTAAGCTCCCTAAACCCCTCCAAGCGCTTGCCGCAGAAATCGAGAAAAAAACCGCAAAAAACAAATTGCGCACCCTAAATATCCTCATAAACTACGGCGGCCGCGAGGAAATCTTGGGGGCGGTAAACCGGATTCTTTCCGACGGCAAAAAGCGCGTGTCCGAAAAGGAATTTAGCAAATACCTACTGCTCGACAGCGAGCCTGACCTCATAATAAGGACTTCAGGCGAGATGCGGCTTAGCGGCCTTTTGCCCTTCCAATCGACCTATTCGGAGCTTTATTTTTCCAAAAAGTTCTTTCCCGAGTTCGAAAAGGCGGATTTTGTCGAGGCGATTGAGGAGTTCAAAAGGAGAAAAAGGCGGTTTGGGAAGTAAAACCTCACAGCCATACTGCAAAGATTCTTAGAAAATCACGGAATTATTCCTCCTGTCCGGTGCCGAACTCCTCGAGCGCAATCTCGGCCTCGCCCTTCGATTTCCTTATCTGGTTTGCGACAAGCCAGAGCGCGACCTCGATTGCCCTCATGCTGGTGACATTAAGTGGAATTATTAGGTCTATGCCGTCCGTACTCGAGTTCGTGTTGCAGAAGGCGACGACCGGGATTTTGTTTATGTTTGCCTCCCCTATCACGTTTCGGTTCTCGTCGGCGTTTGTCACAAACACCGCGTCGGGCTCTGTGAAATCTTTGTTTTTCGGGTTCGAAAATAGGCTGCATCGGTAGCCGTCTATTACATTCACCCCCAGCGCCTCCCCGAATTTCGCTGCCCCTTCGCTTTCAAGCTCGCCGCACACGACAACGAGATTTGGCTTTCGAGCGAGAAACTTGGCGGCGACCCTGAGGCGGTCGTCTATCGCCTGGATGCTAAACATATTCCTGCCGGCGGAGGTCTCCCACGAGAGGAACCTGTCGAGCTTCCGGTTTTTGGATAGCTCTCCCTTATTCATCCTGTACCTTTTGTATTCGTCCAAGGGCATCATCAGTTCCATAATTTAAAGCTTAAAACATAAATTCTACTATGGCCGGAGAGTTGGAGCGGGTTTACACAATACCTTTGAGGAAGGCGAACCGAAAGCCGAGAAGCCGAAGGGCGAACGCGGGGATAAAAATCATTCAGGAATTTCTCCTGCGGCATATGAAGGCCGAAGTGGTAAAGCTCGACAACTCCATAAACGAAGCCGTCTGGGAGCGCGGAATCCACCACACACCCTCGAAAATCAAGGTCAAAGCCGTAAAAAAGGAGGGGGTCGTGCGGGCGGGCTTATTCGAATAATTGGCCATTTTGACAAATTAATGCCTTTAATTAAACTCTTTATAGATTATGGCGGAAGAAGTTAAGGACGCGGAAATCCCCAAGCAGGAGTCTGAACTGTCGAATCTGCCTTTCCCGCACTCAAGGGTGAAAGACATCATAAAGTCAAAACTAAAAGAGGGGGTTTTCATCAAGAAGCAGGCGGCGATAAACCTCAATATCTGGCTTGGGAGAATGGCCGAGAAAATCGCAGAAGAGGTCTCCCATTCTGACCGGGCATACGTTTCGGCCGACGACATCAGGTTTGCGACCCAGAAATACGAATCTATCGAAGTGGTGGAGGCCGAGAAAAAGCGGATAAAGGCGCACCTTGAGGCGATGAAGGAAGACATCAACCGGATGGAGATGGACATCGACAGAGTTTAGGGCTTTTCGGGATTTTTATTTGGCTAATTTAAAATTATCCAGATTCAGTTATGGATGTTAAGATAACTTATTTCAAAAAGCCAAAACTCAAAAAGCCCGTCATGGTCGAGGGGCTTCCGGGCGTGGGCGGCGTCGGAAGGATTGCGCTCTGCTAC
>JBNGEE010000121.1:0-2358 GCA_049975565.1 Candidatus Aenigmatarchaeota archaeon | reverse complement strand
GGCCGTGGCTGTGGGAACAATTAGTTAAGACATCGCAGCCGACGCAGCAGATGGGATTTATTGTTGCACCCGGAGTGGCTGATTTGGCGCGTCACCGAAAACCGTCAACCTATATACGGCGAGTGGAAGCTGGTAGTGAGATTATTTTAGAGATGACTTTAGTAGAACCCGCCAACTTAACCTTATTGGCGCGGGAAACGGATGGGACGGTGGTTTGTTTCTGTCCGTCGGCAGAATATGCGCCGAAAAGCCATCTTTCTGCTGGCATACACCAGTTACCGCAACCGCAACAGCGCGAAGGGACTTATCAAACATTTGCGGTGGAAGATATCGGGCGGGAACAATGGTTGGCTTTGTTGACTCCTCAGAAACCTCCCTTGGATTGGTTAGAACAGAGTCGGTGGGAGACGTTGGAGTTGCAACAATCGCAGTTGCAGGAAATGTTTGAGTATGTGAACAAGACTCCCCAGGCGCGGTTACTCTATACCGAGTATGAGGTGGTTTGAGGATTTTTTGTTTGTGTTCTTTGTGCGTTTACCGTTTATTGAGATAAAAAATTATGGATGAACAACGGATTGGGCAATACGTCAAACTCATTGAAGAATTGCTGGGCTGTCCCAATGGAGAGGAAGCGAAAGTCCTGGAAGCAAATGCCAATCTTGTGGATGCGGGGTTGTTGCAGGTGATGGCAGCATATAGCCAATGGCTTCGCAGCCAGGGACAAGATAACGCCGCCGACGGGTTAGAAAACTTTGCCCAACAACTGCAACCCTATATTTTGGGAACCGAAAGTTCTGACAACTCCGATAGTTGGGAAGCAGTGATGCAACAAACAGCGCAACTGTACCAACAGGGACAATATGCCACAGCCATTCCTCTGGCGGAATGGGCAGTTAAACTGGCGCGAGAACAGTGGGGAAAAGAGCATCCGAACGTTGCGACTAGCCTCAACAACTTCGCTTTGTTATACTCCTCTCAAGGACAATATACCAAAGCCGAATTCTTGTACAAAGAAGCGGTGAACATCGACCGTGTCGCCTTACCCAAAAACCATCCAAAGCTCGCTGCCCACCTCAACAATCTCGCCGGTTTGTACAAGTCTCAGGGGCGATATGACGAAGCCGAACCCCTGTACAAAGAAGCAGTGAACATCGACCAAATTGCCTTACCCGAAAACCATCCTCATCTCGCCTCTGTCCTCAACAACCTTGCCGGCTTGTACTTTTCTCAAGGGCGGTATGCAAAAGCCGAACCTCTGTACAAAAAAGTGGTGGAAATCGTCCGCGTTGCCCTGCCGCAAAACCATCCTCACGTCGCCTCCGCCCTCAACAACCTCGCCGAGTTGTACTCCTCTCAAGGGCAATACGCCGAAGCCGAATCCCTGTGCAAAGAAGCGATAAACATCCATCGCATCGCCCTACCCGAAAACCATCCATCCTTGGCTATCAGCCTCAACAACCTCGCCGGGTTGTACTCTTCTCAAGGGCAGTACGCCAAAGCCGAACCCCTGTGCAAAGAAGCGGTCAAAATCATCCGCATAGCCTTACCCGAAAACCATCCTCAACTCGTCGCTCACCTCAACAACCTCGCCGGGTTGTACTCCTCTCAAGGACGGTATGACAAAGCCGAATCCCTGTGCAAAGAAGCGCTGGAAATCGTCCGCGTCACCCTGCCGCAAAACCATCCTCACGTTGCCTCCACCCTCAACAACCTCGCGGAGTTGTACCGTATTCAAGGACGGTATGCCAAAGCCGAACCCCTATACAAAGAAGCGTTGGACATCGACCGCATCGCCCTACCCGAAAACCATCCGTCCTTGGCTGTCAGCCTCAACAACCTCGCCGGGTTGTACTCTTCTCAGGGGCAGTACGCCGAAGCCGAACCCCTGTGCAAAGAAGCGGTCAAAATCATTCGCATCGCCTTACCTGAAAATCATCCAGACCTCGCCACTCACCTCAACAACCTCGCCGGGTTGTATTATTCTCAAAGGCGGTACGCCGAAGCCTCGGAGCAGTACAAAGCTTCCCTGGAGTCGGCACAACAGCGCCTACGCTATATCTTCAGCACCAGTTCTGACCGGGAGCGCCGGGAATATATCGAATCCAATCCCGAAAGCTATTACGCATTTCTGACCCTGGTTTGGCAACATCTGGCAGATGACCCCCGAGCCGTGGGTGCCGCCTTGGATGCCGTGTTGCGCCGTAAAGCCCTCACCACCGCAGCGCTGGCAGCTCAGAGCGCAGCGATTTATAGCGGACGCTATCCAGAGGAGATTCAATCCCTGTTCCAAAGCTGGAAACACTGTCACGAGGAGATTCGAGAAAAACTGTTCGAGGTGATTCCTTCCCTACCCAATGA
>JBNGEE010000120.1:0-2376 GCA_049975565.1 Candidatus Aenigmatarchaeota archaeon | reverse complement strand
AACGGTCGCAAAGGGCGAAAAAATTGAGTTGTGCGAGGGGGCGATTAAGATGATTTTCGAGGAGGCGGCGGGTGACTTGCGGCGCTCGACCAATATCTTGCAGGCGTCGGCGGCCATCGACACGAAGGTCACAGAAGAAGTGGTTATGGAGGTCATCGGGAAGGCCAAGAACAAGGATTTGGAGGAATTGCTTAGTTTGGCGCTCAACAAGGAATTTTTGAAGGCAAGGACAAAACTGCACAACCTGACGGCGGGGCAGGGGGTGAGTTCAGATTACCTCTTGAAGCAGATTTACCAGCAGGTCTTCAAACTGGACTTGCCCGACGAGAAGAAAATCAAAATCATAAAACTGCTCGCGGATTATGAATTCAGGATTGTTGAGGGGAGCAACCCCACAATCCAGATTGAGGCGTTTTTGGCTAGGTTGGGCGAGGACTAACTTAACAATTCAAATATCACAAACAACCGTCGCCCTAAATCCGTCTTTTGTTTTCTCCGCCGTGAAATTGTAGTAAGTGACCGCTTTTACGACAGTACCGCCCTTCTCCTGCGTTATTGGCTCGCCCCATGCGGCGGCTTTTCCCTTGTAGGCGCCGGATTCTGCCTGCTCCATTTGAACCTCGAATTTTGAGAGAAAAACCTCGGCGATTTCGGCCTCGGCGAGGAGGTTGTTCAGAAACTCGTAAAGGGCGTCTTTTAGGTCTTCGCCCTCAAACTCGAACTCGATTTTGTCCAAAGGCTCGATTTCATTGGTTTTGCAGACGACCCCGAAAAGGGCTTCTGCCGCGTTTTCGAAAAGCTCGCTCTCTGTCCGGCCAATTGCCTCAAACATTACATCTGAGGTCAGATCCTTGATATAGCGGAATTTCTCCATAATAAGCCTTCTTGAAAAGGCATTAATTTGAGAGCAAAATACTTTATGGCAGTTATAGATTCAGAAGACCGCGCGGAGGGGCTTGTGTCCAAAATCATAGAATCGGTGAACATGCTCGAGTCCTACCCCCTAAAAAAGCTCACGCTCTACAGCAAAATAAGCGTATTTCCTCATCCTGACGAGATGGATGAAACCGAAACGGAAGAAACAGGAGAACGCCGCCCGCAAACCCTTGGCGAGATGGGCGCCTAAAGCCTTCAGTTACGGCCTGAAGACGATTATTGTATGAAAGAAGACGGGCAATATTCCGTCGGATACCGGCCAAGAAATTACGTTTTCGAGTACCTGAAAGATAGGGGGGGCTATGTCTACATAAATCTCCTCAGAGTCTCGGGACAGCAAACCTCAACTGTAACCTCGCTCGACCCAATAAAGCCGCTCCTGCGCATAAGCCCGGAAGAAAGATTGAATTATCTGCGGCAGTTTATAGACGAGATAAATTCTGTCATGGATTACGAACATGAGCGCAGACTTGAAAAACAGCGTTTGCCTGAAGAAATATATGCCATCGAAAACGCCCAGGGACCACCTAAAACTCTTCAGGTGCCGCTTGACGCTTTTGGCATAGACGCGTTCGGCACGTTTTAATCCCCAACCCAAAGCCCCCTTTCTATAAATCTATCTAATTATGGGTCTTCTCTCGTTTTTCACCCCGAAAGAGCGGTTCAAGCGGCGCCTTTTCAAAGTGAGGAAGCGGTGGGACCGGACGCGCGAGAAGGGCATCAAAAAAGAGCCGCCCTCAAAGGATAAATTTCTCGAGAGGCTCGACAGAATCGAGCAGGACCTGCGCACGGTCGAAGAAAAGGAGGATTTGAACAAATGGACGCGAAAGAAGATGGCAAACGAAATCGAGCTTGAGCTTGAAAAAATCCGCGATGCCGTGGATGCTGAGGTCCATCCCCCAAAAGAGGAAAAGGAGATGGAGGACATTGAGGAGCTCGAGAAAAGGATTAAGGATTATGAAAAGTAAGTCCTTCAAAATTCAATGGGCCATATTCTCAATATTTATGATTATCTCCCTGATGACCCCTGTATTTGCCATCTATTGCACACCCGATGAAAGTGGGGGCTGTAAGGGTGGATGCCCGTCAAACAACTGCAACGACTTTTGTGACGGCACCGCTGAAGAAAAACCCTCCAACCCCAGAATAACCTATTATTATTCTTCTGACCTTGAAAGCCCCCAAATTGAAAAAGACTACGGGCGGGGAATCTATCTCAAACAGGTCCAGACCTTCCATAACGAAAAATACAGTACCTACAGTTATTGCTGCGATCACTGTGGAAGCGGTCCTACACGGCACTGCTGTGGAACTTCCTGCGTAAAGCAGTGCAATTGCCAGAACCTTGTCTGCACGCCTTGGCAAACCTGCTCTGAAGCGGGTTTTGGGGACAACAAAGAGGGCTGCAATTGCAATGAAGAATATTGCAAGGGATGGTGC
>JBNGEE010000119.1:0-2416 GCA_049975565.1 Candidatus Aenigmatarchaeota archaeon | reverse complement strand
CCTTAAGGGTGTCAAGCGACAACCCCGCGATTAAGGAGCTATATGCGGAATTCCTTGACAAGCCCTTAAGCCCGAAGGCCGAAAAGCTTTTGCACACGAAATACAAAAAGAGAACTACGAGCTATTTTTAGGAGATAATTACTGATTCTGTTTCCTTCCCCGGTTAACCCTCCACCTGTGGACCGGCCAGAGGATAAGCCCTGCAGAGAAGGCTGTGACAAACTGCATTATGCCAAAAGCCGTCAGAAACGCCGGGGGCACAAACCCGGCGCTAAAGAGGGCGAACGCCGAGGCGAAAAGCAGGCCTGACTTGAAGATGCTTGCAAGGGCCGCGCTCTTTGGAAGATTGAATCCTTTTTTGAGGTGAAGCCCCTTTATCGAGTAGATGAGGACCGCGTTTCCCATCCAGATGAAAGGCAGCATATAGATAAGATTGACTGTGAGCGGCCCGAAAAGAACACCCTTCGCGAGCGTACCGATGCTTGGCAGGATTATTAGAGGAAGCATCTCCTTACCCTTCAGGTAAAGCGCGCCGCTGATAAGCATCGCGTTCACGACCGTGCCGAGCAAAAACTGCGACTGGAACAAAAGGAGCGGCATAAGGAGCGCAGCCGACGAATAGAGCCCGACCTCGAGCGCGTACTGCATCTTTGGCTGGTAGATTCCGGTCTTCAGGTTCGTAAGCTCGCCAAGGGTCCTGAAAATTCCTGTGAGCGCAAGGGCTGCCATAATATACGTAGCTCATATATAATTGCCTTATTTGTCAATTTTTAGGGATTATTGTATGGGCAAGGGCGATGCTTTAAGCGAGATTTCCCGGCTTGTGCAAAAATATGACCGGATTGTTTCTGAGAACAAACTTAGGTCTTATAACGAGGAAATGACCAAAAAGGGGCTTATCGAGCCTTTGTTTTGCGCCCTCGGCTGGTCGATAAGCGACGGCGACGAGGTGACGGTCGAGGAAACAATCTCCAAGAAAAGGGTGGATTACGGCTTTCGGATAGGCGGCGTCCCGAAGTTTTTCCTTGAGGCGAAGTCGCTTAAAGAAAGCCTTGATAAAGTCGGGTATATTGAGCAGGCGATTACTTATGCCTATCATAAGGGTTGCACTTGGGCGGTTCTTACGAATTTTAAGGAGGTTCGGATTTTTAATGCCGAGGTCAAGGCCGCAAACGCCTTACAGAGCCATTTCATAACCCTTCACGCCCCCGAATTTGCGGAGCGTTTTGATGACCTGTGGCTCCTTTCAAAAGAAGGCTTTAGCGAGGGCCTTCTTGACAAGAAGGCCGAGAAATGGGGCAAGATGGCGAGAAAGGCGCCTCTTGACAAGCAGCTTTTGGCCGACTTTACGCACTTTCGCCAGCTTTTGTCAAAGAACGCCACAAAGCTGAACGCTTCGCTCAAGATAAGCGAAGACGAACTGGACGAGGCTGTCCAGAGGCTTCTCGACAGGCTGATTTTCATCAGAAACTGCGAAGATAGAGGGATGGGGGAGAAAAAGCTGGTTTACGCTTTAAGAGATTGGGAGACTCGTGGAAAGGGGCGGCTGATTGAAAGCCTCAGAAGTGTTTTTGCCTATTTTGACGAGCAGTACAACAGCAAGATTTTTGCGCCGCACCTCTGCGACCAGTTGGATATTGACAATTCAGTCCTCGAGGAAATCATAAACGGGCTTTACTACACTAAAGACAAATCAGTTTCCTATGACTTCTCGGCGATTGAGGCGGACGTTTTGGGGAATATTTACGAGCAGTATTTGGGGCATATTTTGAAGAAAACCGCCAAAAGGGCGAAAGTGGAGGAAGCCCATCGTAAAAGGAAGGAGCAGGGAATCTATTATACGCCGACCTATATCGTGGACTACATCGTCAAGAACACTGTGGGCGAGTTTTTGAAGTCGAAGAATTCGAGACAAATCGAAAAAATGCGAATACTTGACCCCGCCTGCGGCTCCGGCTCGTTTCTGATTAAGGCATTTGACATGATGAACAAATGCGCCCCGAAAAAGAGAAAAGGCGAGGGGCAGGCAAAGCTTGACCTGACCGAAAGCGGCTCACCTCTTTATTCGAAGAAGGTCAAAATCCTTGAGAACAATATCTTAGGTGTGGACTTGGACAAGCAGGCGGTTGAAATTGCCCAGTTAAATCTGCTCCTCAAAATCGCCGAAAAAGGGCACCGCCTCCCGACCTTGCAGAAAAACATCCAGAACGGAAACTCCCTGATTGACGACGAGAAAATCGCGGGGGACAAGGCGTTCAAGTGGGAGGAGAGATTTAAGGAAGTGATGGACGAAGGCGGGTTTGACGTGATTATTGGGAATCCTCCTTATGTGAGGATTCAGACACTAGACAATAAACAGATTGATTTTTTCAATAAGCAATATGAATCTGCTACTAAGAACTAGGATATATATGCC
>JBNGEE010000118.1:996-2434 GCA_049975565.1 Candidatus Aenigmatarchaeota archaeon | reverse complement strand
GCCCTTGGGTGCAAAATATTCAATAAGCTGGTTAAAATGAAATTCATATAATGGCAGAGGAAAAAATTCCGGAGGAAGTAAAAAAGATGGTTGTCGCGAGGCTTTTGAGGATGCCTCCAAACTATGCGCTCGCGGTAGGAAGCGAAGGAAAATTGTACAAAAGAGACGAGCTGATAGACTCCGTAAATCTCGAAAACCGGATGGGGAAGACAATCGTTCGGATGCATCTGAGCTATCTGAGGTCATTCCGGGAAAATGTGGAAGCCCGCGCGTAATACAACAAAAACTTCACGGGAACGGAAAATTGTCGCTTAAATAGGGTTTATTGACGTTGTTGTTTTTGCACCTCTAAATCTTCAGCTCCAGTTCCTTTAATTTCTCCCTCACAATCGGGGCGCACTCGGGGCAGATCCACGACTCTTTCTTGCCGTCGGGGATTTTCTTTATAATCTGGAGCCTCCCGTTCTTTGTCGGCTTGAATTTCTTCCTGCACAGGTCGCACTTGTGGAGCTTTAGCATAATCTAAACCCTAAAAATCCATAAAGCCGTAAAAAGCGGCCCATGCCTTCATAAGCCCATACGCCCCTCAACCCATGCCGTAGCGCGACCTGCAGAGGTCCTCGCATTCCTCGACCGGAAGGGAGGGCTTACCGAGGTATGCCCGGCAGGCGGAAAGGAGAGTGTCGGGCGTCCCGTCGTTGTTCACGTCGCCGATGTCAATAGTCGCCACGTCGCCTTCGGGGTTTAGTACATACTCCTTGCACCCCTGCATGACTGCGGACTCGTAGAACGCCGCGTCGCTCGAGCCATAGCCCCTGAGAAGAAAAATAGTGAGAACCGCCAGCGCGAGAAGGGAGAGGACTATGATTATGACCGTGTTCACCGTCATTTCAACGCCCTTCATAATAGGATCACTTAGGTAATATATTGCGGGGAATATTATGGAGGGAAAAGGCGCGCTTACCGTCGAGACAGTTATAATCCTGATAGCCTGCCTTATCGTCCTTGCAATCGCCATAGTTTTCGTAATCCGGGGCAGCCAGCCCGGAGGGGAAGCCGCAAGAGAGGGCGCTCTTAGAAGCGAATGCCTGAAGTGGCAGAGGTACGATTGCGCATACCAGAAGGCGGACGAATCCGATAGCAGTATAGTTGTATTTGACGGGGACAAGTTCAACCCCGAAAAATATCCTGCACTTTGGAAAGAATATGGTTCAGATTGCCTTGACGAGTACGGTAAGTTCAAGGAGGACTGCCCGACTGCGGAGAGTGTAGGGCAGCAGGCAAAGAATTTCTGCACAATGTCTGGCGCTCTTGGCTAAAGCGGAGGAATCAGCAGACTCAGTCTGCGGACAAACAAACCCTACTTGAAATATTCTAGATAGTTTTATGTTCGTAGAGCACCCTCTAATCAAAAAAGGCGCGCTTCAGGTGAGGGATT
>JBNGEE010000118.1:0-986 GCA_049975565.1 Candidatus Aenigmatarchaeota archaeon | reverse complement strand
TCGAAATCGCGAAAAAAGCGCTCGAGAAAAACACCCTTGTGGTAATCCCGACGGGCATGGGAAAGACCAATATCGCGCTTCTCGCAATCGCCGAGCGCCTCAACAAGAGCGAGGGCAAAATACTTTTCATGGCGCCGACTAAGCCCCTTGTCGAGCAGCACAAAAAGACATTTGACCGCCTCTCGGAAATCTGCGACACATATGTCGTCACGGGCACGACCAAGCCCGAAGCAAGGGAAAAGCTCTACAAAAAGGCGCGCGTGGTTTTTGCCACCCCCCAGACGATAGAGAACGACATAAAAAACCATATTCTGAAGTTTGACGATTTTATTTATCTTGTGGTGGACGAGGCGCACAGGTCGGTCGGAAACTACGCCTACACATTCATCGCTGAGGCTTACATGAGGTCCGCGAAAAGCCCGCTCATAATCGCGCTAACGGCCTCCCCGGGCGGGCGCGCCGCAAGGATAGACGAAATACGCCAGAGCCTCTTTATCGAGCAGACGGAATTTCGCTCGGAGAAGGACTCGGATGTGGGAAAATATGTAAAGGAGCGCGAGATAAATACCATCGAGATAACCCTGCCGGAGGATTACCTCGCGGCAAAAAAGCTACTCGAAAAAGTCGTCTCCGCGCGCTCGGAGATTCTATTCAAGATGGGCGCGATTCCGACAAGCAAGTTCTCGAAAAAGATGCTTCTCGAGTTTCAGGCGTTCTACTCCAAAAAGGCCCAGGCCACAAGAAACCCGAGCTTTTTTGCCGCACTCTCGAAAATCGCCGAACTAATAAAGCTCGACTACTGCCTCGAGCTTCTCGAAACCCAGGGGGCGGAGCAGGCAAGGGAGTACGTCAAGAAGCTCCGCGGCGAAAAGACGAAGGCCGCCGGAAACATCCTTTCAAACCCGCAGTTCGTCGCTTTTGCCCGCCTTCTCGAAAGCCTCGGGGAGCACCCGAAAATGGAAAAGATCTGCGAGCTCGCAAAAAGG
>JBNGEE010000117.1:0-2449 GCA_049975565.1 Candidatus Aenigmatarchaeota archaeon | reverse complement strand
ATCCTGAGGCGCGGTGGGTTAAACCAAAAGACGTCGAAAAGCTTTTGACGCACAAAAAGGACGGGGCGTTTTTCAGGAAGTGGTCAAAACGAATGAGCCTTGATAAATAAACCCCGTTAATAGTATTATTGGGCCAATGGAAATTAAATCTATACGGGCGGATTGGATAGCGGATTCTGAGCTTAATAAGACAGTTGGCGTATGGATTGAAACAGATGAGGGCAGTTTTTTCGGCTCAGCCCCTCAGGGGACGTCGGACGGCGAGCACGAGGCGGTAAGCCTTCCCATCGAGAGGGCGATTGAAAATCTTCGAAGAATCATTCCAGAGGTAAAAAACTTCGACCCAAAGGACTTGAGAAAGCTTGACGAGTTTCTGGCGCACATCGGGGGGCCGCAGATGAGAGACTTCGGAGGAAACGCCTCCGTTGCATTAAGCTCCGCCTGGGCGAAGATGGCGGCGAAAGCCGAAGGGCTCACGGTTTATGAATTTCTCGCGCGCGAGCTTGGGACAGAAATCAGGCTTCCGGTCCCGTGTTTCAACATCATCAACGGTGGCCTGCACGGGGCGCTTGACGGGCACGGAAAGCCGTTTAACCCGATTCAGGAGATTATGCTTGTGCCCGCGGCCGCGAAAAGCTTCGGGGAGGGCTACGAAATGGCCATGGCGGTCTACAGGGAGTTGAGAATCGTTACAGGAGAAACACTTGTCGGAAAAGAAGGCGGCTTTTCTCCAAAGCAGGGGCTGATGGAGTCAATCGGGCAGGTAAATGAGGCAATCAGCAGGGCAGGATTTTCGGCACAAGATTTCAGGCTCGCCCTTGACTGCGCCGCAAGCGAGTTCTTCGACAAAAGCACCGGGAACTACTATCCCCTCGCCGGAGGTGAGGGGAAAACCACGGAGGAGATGATAAGCTTCTATCGGGAGCTTCTCACAAATTCGCCCGTCTGGATTCTTTCGATGGAGGACCCCTTCGAGGAGGACAGCTTCGAGGCCTTCGCGCGCTTCACCTCGGAGTTCCCTGACGTGATTTCTGTGGGCGATGACCTATATGTAACGCAACTGGAAAGGGTTCGGGAGGGCGCCAAGTACGGCTCGACAAAGGCCGTCCTTGTCAAAATCAACCAGAACGGCACGGTAAGCGGGACTCTTGACACGATAAAGTACGGGCTTGGAAAAGGGCTCTTCCACATGGTCTCGCATCGGAGCCGCCGCGCGCCTAACGACCTGATTAACGCTTATCTCGCCCTTGCCGTCGGACAGTTCATAAAGCACGGCTCGTCAAGGGGCGAGCGGGTTGAGGTCTATAACGAGCTTTTGAGAATCGAGAGGGAGGCGAAAGAGAATGGGGAGCCGATTCCTTATGCAGGGGCTGATTTGATTAAGTGAAAAACCGCCACAACAAACTGGAGGGGTCCCTCATTTGCTCTGCAAATGGGGCATCATTTCGCTTTGCGAAATGCAGGTTCTTTCTATGCTACGCACTGATATAAAAACCGCAAAAAACGAAAAAAGAAATCAATATCTACCCTCCAGAATCACCGCCACAACAAGGGCACTTCCCATAGGAAAGCAGTTTTTGTTGGCCCAAGGCGTCCAGATAAGTGACAGCCTCGGGATTCATGCACGGACCACCCACAGCAAGCCTAGACCACATGTCGTATTTCTCAAGATCTGCCAGTTTTTTAACCATAATTATAATTTAAATCATTTAGTATATTTAAAACTTTAAATAAGTTATGTAGTATCCCGAAATAATTTCCTCCCTCTGATTGAGGGTATGAGGAAGCTCAACCTCAAGAAAATCAAGTGGATTATCAGGAAAAAGAATGAAGGCTACACCAATAGGAGGGTTTCTATGGGCCAAAATATCAGCGAAAGGAGAGTAAGGCAGCTCTACTCTGCTTACAGAAAGACAGGCAAAATGCCTGTCTTAAACAAGACGGGAAGAAAGCCAAAGGAGCTGACGCAAGAGCAGAAGGAGCTTATAGGCTCAGCCTATAATCAGTATTGGTTAGGCCCTGTTGGTCTGGAAAAGATAATACAGAAAGGTCATGGAATTCATATACCGCACAATGCGATATACAGGTTTATGGCGGTCAATGGGCTAATAGAGGAAAGTCCAAACAAAAGAAAGCAGAGGAAATGGGTCAGGTATGAAAGAAAGCATTCGCTCTCTTTAGTTCATACAGACTGGTCGGAGTTTCAGGGCAGGCAGGTCATATCGTTCATAGATGATGCTTCAATGATGGTGATTGCATGCGGAGAATTCAGCAATGTTACAGAAGAGAATCCAATAGCCGTGCTTATGAAGGCCATTGAGTTTGCCAGGCCTTATGGCGGCATAATTCAGCTCATTAGCGACCATGGAACGTAGTTCACTGCGCCTAAGAGGGACAAGAATGGTTATGCAGATCACGGCTTCGAGAAGATCCTTGCAGAGTTTGGAAT
>JBNGEE010000116.1:0-2484 GCA_049975565.1 Candidatus Aenigmatarchaeota archaeon | reverse complement strand
ATTCGTGAATGAGCCTTTTAATCCCGGAATTATACTTGCCATCAGACTCCCCGCATCCTAATGGAGAGTCATCAAGAAACACACCATATACAACAAGTTGAGCACCATAGAATAGTTCTGATTCTCCCATAATGAAACAATTTATAAAAGGCTTACTTCAGTTCCCCATCGCCCACATCTTCCCCTCCCAAAACCTCCTTCCAGACCTTTGCGAGGTTTCTGTCCCCCAGTTTGAATGGGTAATCAAGCTTTTCGAGCTCCTTTAGCAAAGGGTCGATGCCGACAGGCTTGAGGGGCATAATCAGAGCGCCGAGGTCGTCGCCCTCCTTGAGCTTCTTGAAGACGAGGTAGTAGGTGTAGTACTCCACAAATTCCCTCTTTGTAACAGGCGCCTTCGAGTACATCTTCTCCGTGATTTTCTCGGTGAAAAACTGCTTCATCACTTTCGAAAACCCGTATTTCGCGGCCTTGAAGTCGGCGAAGAAATTTTTCACGAGCGGCTCGGCGAGGGGGCAGTTGACGGCCTCGTGAATCTCCGAGTGCAGGCCCTCCTTTTCGTTGATGAGCAGGAAGACGAGCCGCGCGAAGTACCCCCGAAAAATCCGGCGGTTGTTTAAGAGGGGGTTGTTCGGGTTTATACTAACCTCCAGGTCTTTTTTTACGTCGCCTTTCAGGAATTCCGCCCTGCAACTCTCGGAAACGCAAATCCGCTCGAACCTTAAGGGGTAGTCGATGCAGGAAATAAGGCGCTTCACTTCGTCGGCCAGCCACTCGTTCTCGATGTCCAGACAAAGCCCTATGCCCCGCATAATAAAGACAAGGTTAAAACTAATTAACCGCCCTTGCTTAGCCCAGAACCTTTGGCAAAACCATAGCCTAGCCAAGAAATTCCAGCAAGTCCTTCGGCCCAATCCCGGAAAAGTCCGGAATTACCTTCGAGACGCCCGCGCGCTCAAGCTCCTCTTTTGGGTAGGTCGTGGAAAGCGCCACCACCTTCATCCCCGCCGAAAGGCCGGCCTTTATCCCTGAAATCGTGTCCTCGAAAACCACGAACCTTTTGCCCGGGACGTTAATCAGCCCCGCCGACCTTAAGTAAATCTCTGGGTCGGGCTTGCTGTTTTTGACCTGAGTAACGTCCACAATCGCGTCGAAGTATTTCCCAACCTTTATGCCCTCAAACACGAAGGCCACGTTTTCGGGAGGGGCGGCCGTCGCGAGCGCGATTTTTGCGCCTGACTCTTACAGGGACTCCAAAAACGGGATAAGGCCATTTGCGGGCTTCATTTTGGGGCGGAAAAGCTCCATATAAATCTCCTTCTTTCGCCGGCGAATTTCCTCGATTTCGGAGGGGCTTAAATCCTCCCCGAAAATCCGCGAGGCGACATATTCGGTCTTTCGCCCCATAAGGCTTTTCAAAAGCTTCTCCGGGCACGCCACACCCTCCCTGCGGCACAACTCGACCCACGCCATCCTGTGCTCGTTCGAGCAGTCGACGATTACGCCGTCCATGTCAAAAAGGGCGCCGAGTTCCATAATCATTTTGACAGGAAATTACTTTATCCATTAACAAGCTTTACCTGCCTTTGCCTCTTTGCCGAAAATGTAGCTCAGGAGGGTGTAAACAAGCTTTGCCGCCATAAAATCCGGCGCCTTGTTCTGGGGGTTGGGGCATAGCTCGACTATATCAAAGCCGACAATTTCGCGCTTTTCTGAGAGCTTTTTTAGAAATTTCAGCGCCAAATACCAATCCAACCCTCCGGGCTCGGGGGTGCCGGTTGAAGGCATAATCGAGGGGTCAAAAACATCAAGGTCAATTGTAACATAAACCTTGTCCTTGCACTTGCCGATAGCCTTGTCAATCCACTTGTCGTTGTCGTAAACATCCTTTGCAAAAAAGGCAGAATCTTTCTCAAGGCGGCTGAGTTCTGAGGAATCCATGCTTCTAATTCCTATCTGGACAATCGGCGCGACTTCCTTTGCCCTTGCCATGACACAGGCGTGGCTGTATTTGTCGCCCTCATATTCGTCCCTCAGGTCTGAATGGGCATCCAGCTGGACGATGGTGATATTCCCACCCTTTGCGTGCGACTTAATCGCCCCGATGCTTACCGAGTGCTCGCCGCCAATAATTACCGTAAACTTGCCTTTTTTGTTGAGGCTTTCCACTACCGTCCCGACTTTTTTGACCATCTCCTCGGAAGTTCCCGCATTAATCGGCTCCGACGTGTGGATGCCCAAGTCGTAAACTTCGGACTCCGTCTCGATGTCGTAGAGCTCAAGGTTTTTTGACGCCTCAAGAAGGGCCTTTGGGCCAAGGTCAGAACCTTTTATCCAGCTGCTTGTGAGGTCAAAAGGGACGGGCAGAATTACAATTCTTGAACGCTCTAAATCCGAGTAGTCTCCGGTAAGCCCCGCGAAATTCGGAAGTTTTTCCATAAATACAATCCGTCAAAAACAAATCAAAAACAGAACTTCAGACAAAGG
>JBNGEE010000115.1:0-2543 GCA_049975565.1 Candidatus Aenigmatarchaeota archaeon | reverse complement strand
GGCAGAAATCGCGTATGAAGCAGGCAAAAACCACTTAAGATGCGTCTCTATCCCAATTGAGTCCCCGGTCTACCGGAAGGGCGTCACCGTGATGCAGGGGTTTAGGAATTTCTGGTATGTTCTGAAGAAGCGTATTCGGGATTTTTAAGTGGGGGTTGGCTTAACCTGCAGCAATCGATTCCTCCATTATCCGGATAATCCATCCAAACGCCGACCGCAGGCTTCCCGTTATCCCGCCGCCCCGCGTTCCGATAAATTCCCCTGTCGGGGGTGGATTTGAGCCGCTTTCAAGGGCTTCGTTTTTTGCGCTTTCAATATCCGCGACGCCCCAGAAATAAGTCCGGTTTGCAAGCAGTTCATTGCCCTTTATGGCGAAAACCCGATACTCGCCTTTCGCCTCGAAGACCCTGTATTTCTTTGAGGTCAGGACGGTCTCTTTCGGCGTCTCGATGAGCATCACGCAGCCGTCGCAGTTTGTCAGATTTATCCTCAGCTTCGTGTCATTCCAGATTTTTAGCTCTGTCGGGCTTTGTTCGGGCGGGCTTTCGGGCTCTCCGGCCGAACTTGCCTTTGCATCCTGTTCCACCTCTTCAGCTTCTGCGAACAATCCTTCGGTCACCGTGATTTTCGAGTCCGCGTCGAATTCCTTGTCGCCAAGTTTCGCCCTTGCCCGGAAAGTATATTCTCCCGGAAGGGCGGTCTCCCTTATTTTGTTTGTCAGGGTGACTGCTGTCTCCCCTCCGGCGGGAATTGTCAGGTTTTGGCGGTTCGCTGTCCAGCTTCCGGTGACGCAGCTTGAGCCCACATATGCGTAGGAATAAACCTCTATCTCGTGGCCGACCGTGTCCGTATTACGGATTTTCAGTTCGGCCGTTATTTCCCCTCCTCTCGGCGCGCTTTCTGTAAGATTGGCGATAGTTACCTGAATCAGGCCGCCCGCCTTTGAAGTGGATGTAGTTGAGGTAGTTTCGGTTTTCGAACTGGCTGAATCCGACGTGTCGCAAGAGCTTGAGCACTTGGGGCAGGGCTGGCAGGGCGCGCTTCCGATGACCGCTATTACCTCCTGCACGGAGTTGTCTTCCCCTCTTAAATCATTACAAAACGCCCTTGAAATTTTTGCCTTGATGACGTAGGCGGCGCTTCCGCAGGCGATTTTCGGGGTGTATGAGAACTTCGATTTTGAGCCGACATTCTTTTGCGAGCGTTTGGGGTATGACGACATGTGCTCGCCGAAAAAGTCGTCAATCGTGTAGTCTATTTCGACCGGGCAGCCTTTGCAGTAACCCATGCCGTCCTCGACTGTTATCTCGTACTCCTGCCTGTCGCCCGAAAACCAGAGCGGGGGGGCGCTGAGGCTTAGTTTAAGGCTGCAGTTGATTTTTGCGGGGTCGGTAACGGTCAGGTTTTTGCAGGCGGCTGAAGAGTCGAACGCCGCCGAGGCGTTATAAATCTCGCCGCAAATCATGAAGCTCCCCTCCTCTTCCGGGAGCCAGAAGCCCGTGCCCGCGGTTTTCGAGCAGCCGACCTCAGCCGTGAAATTTCCCTCCACTGCAATCTGGCCCGAGGCGTTCGAGACCGACCATTTCACGGACACGTTGTCCTTTTCGCCGCATCCGCCCTCAAGTTCGGCCTTGTATTCGATTTCTATCCTAAAGAGGCTTTCCTGCCCGATGCCCGCCATCAGCGTGTCTCCGAGCGCCACATCAAGCCTTGCGGTTTTTTGGGGCGGCGGGAGGAATAAAACATTTTTGCAAATGCCGCGGCTGCCTTTGAGGCGCGCGCAGATGAGATACTCACCCGAATTTTCGGGCGTCCAGTAAAACCCAAGTTCGGCAGAGCCCGCGCCCGAAATGTTTATCGTCCGGTTACTTTCGAAGGCCGCCTGTGAGCGGTTCTCCAGACTCGCGGCCGAGAAAAAGACTTTGGCATTCTCGACTGGAACGGGGCACGGGTTTGAGAGAAGAACCGCCGCCAGAGTTTCCGCCCCGCAAAAGACCTGCTCCTCAAGGCTTATCTCCACGATGGAAGGGCACGCCTCGGGCTCCTTGTTTTTTTCGCCCTTCGTGAAAGGAAGCACTGCCCAGTTCGAGAGGTTTTGGGAATCGTTTATGCCTGAGGGCATCAGCTGGACTGAGAAATTGTCCGTCCGCGCGAAAATGCCGCTCAGGTTGATTTCGTCGATTATCGCCCCCGAGGAATTTCTAAGCGCGACATAAACTGCAGTGTCGGGGATGATGATTGTCTCCTCATAGTCGCCGACACAGCCTGCGTCACCAATGACAAAATAGCCGCCTGCGGGAATGACCGCGCCTTCTGGAATTGTCGCGTCCGCATTTTCGGGCTTTGTGTCAAGAAGCCAGCCGCTCAGGTTCACCGAACAATTCGAGGGGTTGTAGAGCTCGACCCACTCGGGCGAGCCCCATGGCGAGATTTCATTGACGACGACATTCGCAAGCGATGGCGGCAGAAACAAAAGCAAGGACAGGAGAATCACAGAGGGCGGAAAAATCGTGGGCCTCATAAACTCCGTAGCAGGATATAAA
>JBNGEE010000114.1:0-2586 GCA_049975565.1 Candidatus Aenigmatarchaeota archaeon | reverse complement strand
TGTCTGATATTTGTGGTTTGGCACATCCATTATTTTCCGGCGCTTCTCCGATTTCGCCCCGAGCAGCTTCTGTTTTTGGCAGAAATTTACCGGGTGTCTGGTTTTGTGGGGGCTCGCTGCGGGCATAAGCAAAGGTCTGAATATTTTTTGCCAAGATTCTCTGAGGCGGAAGATCTTCAGTGTTTATTCCCCCGATATTTCCAGGGGGCAGAATTCCAAAATATTTCGAGAAAAGATCTGGGTTGCTATCTCCATATAACTGAGTTGCAAGATCTTTCAAAATCATCTTCGTTTCTTGCGAAACCCTCCTGCCGGATTCGGTTTTCTCTAAAATAGGGCCTTCGGTCTCAAGGAGGCTCTTTAAAATATTCCCCAGAAAGCGGCTCCTTTTTTCCATGAACCCGACTCCTGTCCGTATTTCGTCATAGGTTATCTCCCCTACGCCGATGTCAATCTGGCAGATCGCTGAAAATTCAGGGCGCCAGTATCGCCCATTGCGGTTTGTTTCGATTATCGGAATTTTTGTTCATTTGTAACTGGCGAATACAAATTCACCTTCCCCCTGCGAGGTCCGGACAATCTCCGTTGTGTAAACCACCTATTCAGAAAGGGCATCCACAGGATTTTTTACCAGCGGAGGATATATTTTTCTTCGTCTTGGGCGGACTTGTCCTAGAAAAGACTCCCGCTTCCGTCATATCTTTTTTCAAGCCAGCTCAAGCATTATTCTGTGATATTGAGTTTGTTATCCTCTATGATCAAATACCCATCTTTTACATACCGTCTTAACTTGGCCTGCCCATGGGCTTTGCTATAACCGCTACGAATTTTCTCTATTTCTAAAATTATATTTAAGGGGGTCCCTTTTGGGCTTCCGTAAGGAATAGGTCCATTGGTTTTTCATATGTGTCTGCTAATCCCGAGATATCATAAACTTCGGTTGACATAACTGAAAAGACCCTTATGTTTATATACAGAGGGCAACTTTAATTACCCCTGTATGCGAATTGTATTACTCAAGAAGCCCCCTGTTCTCCTCAATAATCTCCGAGAACGCCCGAATCACTCTGTCGATTTCCCCGTCCGTGAGAAGATATGTCGACACTTTGAAGAATTTTGTCCTGCCGGGCTTTATTCCGCCGATTCCACGCTCTTTTAGCGCCGAGTGGAGGAAAAATCCTTTTTTCCTGTGCCGCTCTGAAATTTCATAGAGTATCGGCGCCTCGAAAAACATCAAATCGTGGTTGTGAGGCTTTTCGCCGAGCTGAATCAACCCCAGTTTTTCCATCTCTTGCGAGAATCTTCGGGCTTTTTGGACTTCCTCGCCCCAATGTTTGACTCTTTCCTTAACTGCGGGAAAAGAGGCAATCAAAGTCATAAGGGTCGCCCCTCTTGAAGCGCACCCCAAAAGCTCGATCTCTTTGCCTTTCGCAAGCCGGCTTACTCTTAGAACCTCGTTTTCGTGCTCTTTTTGCATCCCGAGAATACCTATTGGCCCGCTCGCCGCCATTGATTTGTGCCCCGAGCCGACGATGAAATCCGCGCCGATTTCGTTCAGTTTAATCGGCATCCTGCCGACAGAATAAGCCCCGTTTATAAGGAGAGGCACTTCAAGGTCGCGGCAGATCTCGCTAAGCCGCTTTGCGTCGGACAGGTTTCCGTAATTTCCGTCGGGATAAGTCAAAACGACCATGGCCGGCTTTTCGGCCTCGAGCGGCGCCCTGAAGTCCTCGACATTTATTTTGTATTCGGGGCTGCCCGAGGACTCGACCATCCTAAGCTCAAGCTCCGCAAGCTCGCTTGCGAGCTTTGTCGTGTAATGCACATTCCCGTCTGCAAGAATGTATTTGCCCCGTTTTCGAAGGGAGTGCATCACCGCAAAAATCGCTTCCCTTGCCCCGTTTGTGGTTCGGGCAATGTCACACCCTAAAAACTCCGGCAGGTCTTTGTACATAAACTCCTGAATATTTGGCTTTTGCACCTTGTCAAGCCGCCCGCCGCAGAAGTCGCACACGGAATATCCGTCAGCCCACTCTACCAGTGCCTCTCTGGCCTCCGGAGTCAAAATTCCGCCCCTCTGGATTGGGTTTAGGTTGATTTCGGGGATTTCGCGCTTCAAGTCCATAATTTAAATTCAATTCATAAAATAAGCTATTTTGCCTTTCTATAGATATTTTCTTTGGCTTGATTCCAGTAGTCTTTTGCCCCCTCCCAAAAGGCATATAAAAGGTCCAGTACATCCACCCGGTCTGTATTGCCGTTACCTTCGAGCTCCCTATTAAATTCCCTATCTATATTGTAAGGTTTTATCCTTAGGACGGGTCTACGGATAAGGTTAGTGCCTATAGATATAACCCCTAGCGGTCGCCCTAATTGTCTTTCCATAAAATCATTTACATACGTAGTTGACTTAAATTTGGAAACATCCTCACCATACTTTTCCTCAAAGAATATTGTTTTTGGCTCAATACCATATAACCTTTCTCCGTAGCCTGCCTTTTTGGGGTCTTCTTCCATAATATGGCTTGATTTATAAATGATGACTTTAGCCTAATTAATTGCCTTATGCTTAATTTATGAGACTCC
>JBNGEE010000113.1:0-2656 GCA_049975565.1 Candidatus Aenigmatarchaeota archaeon | reverse complement strand
AGCAGCCCGCGGCCCCGAAGGTCTTCATAAACCGAGTACTTCCACGGAAACTCCTTGTCCGCATCGCAGGCGTGGGCGTAGAACTCCTCGACATTGAGCTCTTTCCCGGCCTTCTCGATTTTGAGCTTGTTTCGCTTCATCAGCAAAAGCGCTTCCTCGAGGGAAAGCTCGTTTTTGTCCTCGACGACTTTCCCGAAGCACCCCAAATCATAAATTTCCTCTGCCTCCTGCTTTTCCCAGACATAGACCTTGCTTTCCTGAAGGATTCCCCGGTAGACCTTTTTTGGCGCCCTCGAGAAGGCCTCGTCAAGCACGGAGGTCCCGTCCATCGTAATCCCTTCTTCTTCCTCTTCATCCTCGTCGGAGTCCTCGAAAAACTCCTCTTCCTCCTCGGAGACCGGCTTTTGGGCGGGCATTACCGACTTTCCTTTTTTCTGCTTTGGCGCCCCGCCTTTTTTGGCACCCTTGGGCGGCTTCTCACTTCTTTCTTGGGGCGCATCCTCATAGATCTCAACAGGTGACTCTTTTATCTTCCCTATGTTTTTCTTAGCCTTTTTCATAATTTCAGGTGCTCCACGACGTTATTCAGCTTGCACTCTTTGCAGAATTCGGTGTCCTCGAAGTCGATTTCCCCCGCTGCCGCCGCCCTGTGCATAATGCATTTCGCGTTCTGGCAGTCTTTAAGGCCGGTCATCTTTCCTATGCAGTAAATAGTCTCTTTTAGGAGCCTCTCGATCAGCCTGTCGAAATTCGGCCGCTCCTGGTAGAATTCGGGCTTTAGGCGGTGAATCGAGATGAGCGCCGGGCCCTTTTCGCCCGCCACCGAAAACACGAAGTTGAGCTTATCCATGTAGAGGTCCTTGTCGGTGATTGCGATGATGTTTCCGGAAAGCTCCTTTAGCGCGTCGACAATGATTTCCGCGTTGTATTGCTTTCGGTACATATTCAGCGCGGTCTTGGGCAGTTTCGCCTTGGCGTAGACCCTCACTATGCAGTTTCGCTCCTTCAGCCCGATTCTCAGCGCCTCGATAACGGATTCGTCGATGTTTTCAAGAGGTATAAGGTCAATCTCAGGTCTCATAATTGAGCATTTAATTAAATTTAAGCAAGCTTCCCGCCCGAAAACCGCAATTTATTATTTAAACCCTGACTTATATATGGCCGAGATTGATATGACAAGCCCGATGCAGATGGGCTACGACAGGGCGATTGTGGTTTTTTCCCCCGAGGGGAGGATTTATCAGGTAGAGTACGCTCAGCAGGCGGTAAAGCTTGGGAGAACGACCGCCGGAGCGGTTTTCAATAAAGGCGTGGTTCTGGCGTCATTTATCCCTGAGATGAAGCTTCAGCTAAAATCGAAAGCCGCGAAAGTCGCAGATATAGACGGGCACATCGCGGCGACTGCCTGCGGGTTTACCGGGGACGCAAGGGCGCTAATCGACCTTTTGAGGGTGCAGGCCCAGATTCATAAGCTCACTTACGGCGAGCCCATTGACGTTTTCGTGCTCGGAAAGAAAATTGCGGACAGGATGCAGCTCTACACCCAGTTTGCGGGCGCGCGGCCTTACGGTGTTGCCATCCTTCTTGGCGGCGTAAACGACGAGGCGATCCTTTATGCAATCAACCCTTCGGGAAACCTTGACAGGTGGGCGGCAAAGGCGCTTGGGCGCGGCGAGGAAGCCGCCCAGAAATACCTCGAGAAAAACTACAAGGAGGGCATGACAGAAGAGCAGGCAAAAAAGCTCGTCATCGCCGCAATCGAGGCGGGGGAGAAGCAGTTCGGCGAGATTGAAAGAAAGGACATCGAGATAAAGGTCGTGAAGGCTTAATTGCCGGACAGGAACTTAAGCCGTTTGATTTAGTAAATATCTGCATAGTTTTATGGAGGGCGTAAAAATCGGGCTTGAGGTGCACGTGCAGTTGAGCACAGAGTCCAAGCTTTTCTGCTCCTGCCCGAACGCTAACGCGGAGGCAAACACCAACGTCTGCGATGTGTGCCTCGGATTTCCCGGGACCAAGCCCTATCTAAACCAAAAGGCCGTCGAGCTTGCGATGAAAATCGCGATGGCGCTTGGCTGCAAAATCAACCAGAGATTCCTTTTTTCGAGAAAGACCTATTTTTACCCCGACCTTGCCAAAGATTTCCAGATTACCCAGCAGGAGCTAAAAATCGCGACAGGCGGTGTTGTGAGGCTGAAAGACAAGGAGGTTCGGCTTCGGGGAGTCCACCTCGAGGAAGACCCCGCAAAAATTGTGCGAAAGGACGACTGCTGCCTCCTCGACTACAACCGCTCTGGAACGCCGCTTGTCGAAATCGTGACCGAGCCCGACATGACCTGCCCCGCCGAGGCGCGCCAGTTTCTCCAAAAGCTCCAGCAGATTCTCGAGTACATTTACGTCACCGACTTCTCGAAGGAAGGTTGCATGCGGATGGACGCGAACATTTCGGTGTCGAAGTTCGAGAGCAACTACGACAGGGCGCAGGGCGGAAGAGTTACCCGAACTATCGAGGGGGCGAGAGTCGAGATAAAAAACATCTCCGGGATAAAGGACGTGGAAAAAAGCCTCGGCTACGAGATACTCCGCCAGAAAAACCTGAAGGAAGTAAAAAGGGAGACGCGCCTGTGGAACGAGAAGGCCAGAACTACCATGAGTG
>JBNGEE010000112.1:0-2672 GCA_049975565.1 Candidatus Aenigmatarchaeota archaeon | reverse complement strand
GGCTCTATACTCAAAACAGCGGTGAATAATATTTATCGGTATTTTGCCCTTTTCTAATTTTTTATATATCTTTTCCAGATCCAGTTCCAGGTCATGAATATTATTGCTAATTGCAGCCGAACCAAATACATAGTGCTCTTTATTCACGATTATCGGCGGCAGATACCCCTCATAAGTATAACTTGCTAGTTGAGAATACCGTATCCACCACTTAAGGTTTCCCATAATGCCAGAGATTTCTTCCGGTTCTTCAGAAAGGAGTACATATAGTTTTTCTCCGCCTTCGGGGATTGTAGGTAAAACTTTTTGAGAATTAAAGCGCTCAGATATCTCCTGATTTCCCTCAACCACCTCCACCCCATAGATACCGATTCTGGGAAATTGGGAGAGATACATAACTTGCCCGGGGGTCGCCAGCAACACAGGGCAGGTTTCTATCGCGGGGCGCTTACTTTTTTCATGATCATACTCCGCGATTCCAGCCACTAAGGCATATAGCATCAGGGTGCAATTCTCTGCTGTATGTTCGTAGCGTGCAAATTCAGCCGACAGTCCATTTAACCAATCCCGGCCTTTTCTTTATCCATAAGATACTACTCAAGAGTATATATAAGCCTCGTAGCCACAAGTCGGGAAGTATTTCCAACAGAGCGCATATTTTTGCCAAAACTTAGCCTCTATTCACAGTTTGCCCAGTTTGTATGCCTCGCTTTGCCCCCAGAATATTGCCTTAAAGGTTTTCAAAAACTTCCTTTGGATTTGTGCCTCCCGAGATATCATAATAGTCTACAATCTTTTGCCCTGCGTATCTTATCCTCTGCAACAAAAGAGCCTCTGCCATAATATAGTATATATTTATTAGTAGTTTCTAAATCACACCCAACTTGACACCAATATCACCCGCAGGATATTCGGCGTTTAATTTGATAATCGCCTTTTTGTGGCCCTTCCTGTTGATGAGGATGTTCACTTTCTCGGCCTTTGCCTTGAACTCCTCCTCGAATCCGGCCTTGACCTCAGCGCGCGTGGTCCTGAGGTTCTTGAGCTTGAAGGTCAGCTTGTTTTCGCTCTCTATCATTCTAACGGCCTTTTCGCTCGTCACCGGGTGCGCCACGATTTCCCAAAATCCTGCCATAATTGATAAAAGAAAAGGTTAAAAAGCGCCCAAAATCTTTCAAAAGCTAATGCATCTTTGGGCATAATTGGCGCCTTAGGTAACTGAGGTAATCTTTCCCGTCAGTTGGAACTTCCTCCGGGCAGGCGGCAAAGCCTTTCGAAAGACCGGCCACCGCAAGCGAATAGGCCATTCCGTCAGGAATTTCACACACATTTCCGAATTTTTCCTCGTTAAGGTCGCCAAAATCTCGTTTCCAAGGCGGATAAATTCAAGATAACCAATCGAAGGCTCAACGCCCCAGTCATCGTAAGTCCTGAGGGCAAGTTTGTATAATTCCAGCGCCAGTTCATTCCAGCGCCAGTTCCGGATCTTTCCTCCATATATTCATAGGCATATCCTGTATCGCACCCCGCCGAAGTTCCAAAGTTATTTCGGAGCTGCATCTGAGGATGCTTGGAAATTCCGCGCTTCAGACTCTTAACAACTCAATAGGCGACAAAAAATACAGGTCCCAAACGTCAATCTCTCCGTATTCAGCCCTTTTTGGAAAATGCCTGCCATAAAAATAGAGTAACTATCTATAAGTTATTTGTTACCGAATACCCCATCCTTCAGGGCGGGGATGTTTATTTCCACTTGCCGACTTCCTCGATTGCCGACTTTGTCCAGATGGTGAGCCTTCCGGGGTGGGTGCCGGGCGCAAGCATCTCGGCGTTTAGCCTGCCGACGGTCGCGATATCCAGGCCGGCGATATTTCGGGCGGCCTTCTGGAGCTTGCACGATTTTGAGACAATCACAAGCGGGCCTTTCTTTTTGACGTATTTTCGGCCCCTTTTCGTGCCTTTGCCTGCGCGGATTTTCTTCTCTTTTGCCCTTTCAAGCTCATCCTTTAATCCAAGCGCCTCCAAAACAAGCCTGACCTCCTTTGTCCTGTCCAAAGCCTCGAAATCGTCCACAAGAACCAGAGGCACTTCTTTGAGGCCTTCCGCCTTGTGGCCGCGACCCAGAACCAAATCCTTGTTCGCAGAAGCGGCAATCGCCGACATCAAAGCAAGCCTTTTTTCCTTCTTGTTCAGGGCCTTTGACCAGTCTTTTTCGGCTACAGGGGGGTGCGCCTTTCGCCCCTTTATCGCCTGAGGGACGGCACGCGCTGCAAACAAAAGCGGCCCTTCGCCATGAATTCTTGCCATTCTTGCCATTCCGCGGCCGGCCATCCTTGCACGCCCGTAAACGTGGCCGCTTCCGTGGTAGTGGGCCGATGTCCGAAGACCTGCCAAAGGGTCTGCGCCGTACTTCTTTCTGCGGTTCGACTGCATAGCAATCACGACTTTATGTATCAGGTCATCTCTGAGGGGGGTTTTGAAGACCTCACCAAGCTTCACGGTTCCCGCCTTTTCGCCCTTGAGAGTGTAAATATCTGCCATAACCATAACCTACGTAGCTAAAAAATAAATTACAACCTTAAGGACTATATCCGGAAAACCGCGCTCAAAACAGGCGCCTGTTCCTGACGGCGACCGAAGCGAGGCCATCAATCCAGGAATGAGTGTAACGG
>JBNGEE010000111.1:0-2713 GCA_049975565.1 Candidatus Aenigmatarchaeota archaeon | reverse complement strand
GGGTTACTCTTTCCATGCATCGGTCTTCGACAGGCTGGAGAGAATATACCCTTCCTGCAAGCCGCCTTATCACGTAATCTCCAAATACAAATACCTCTGGCAGAATTATCCTGTCTGAAGCGGAACCCGTGAGGTCCCGTGCGTAATCAAAGGTACATGATGAAAGGCTTGTGGTAAGCGCCCCTCTCGTGACGTTGGAATATGATTCGGTTTGTTCTTCAAGTGAGGGATTCCCTCCTTTTTCGTCCTTATGCGGCATTGCGCTTGAGCCTTTATTTTTCCTAGGAACTTTAAAGACGCCCGTATCATCGCTTCTGTGTTGCCTGATGAACTTGGCAAAATCCCTCATCGTTTCTGCGTTTATTGCCATCTCGGAGATGATGGCTGTAAGATATTCTCTGGCGGGTATTTGAGCAGGAGCCATCATATGGCCGATTCCCAAGTCCTTGCAATATGCTTCTTGGAGCGCAATTCCGTCCATGCCAAGCGACTTTGCCGAGTGGTGATTTCCTGTGGCGTCTGCCCATTTGCCAACGATACAGTTGTTATAGACATAGCCTAATCTGTTTAGATTGGATTGAATGACTTCTCCGAAGTATGCAAGTGGGCGCCCTAAAACCGTTGGCAGGGCATCGTAAAGATGGGTCGTATCCATATGAGGAATGTGCCTCCAGGCCATGCTTTTTTCCAAAGTGACGTCTCTTAGGTTTTCAAGGGAATCTATAATGATTTCAAGCGAGGCTTTTATTTGCAGGGCCTTTGCGGTTTCCGTGGAGTCTGCGCTGGTTCTGGCCTTGTTGATGTTTGCCCCTGCCAAGTTGCCAACCTTCTCGCCCCATGCTGTGTTTATGGCAATCATATCATGTCCGGTCTCATCTTCAAGCACTCGAATTCTTTGGGGGTCAATCACAGTTAGATTTGCGGATGCAGCCAGTTCTTCTGCATGTTCGGGCGGCACGTTTGAAGGGTAGAGCTTACTCATCGTAGATACCGCTGCGCTCTGTGACTTTAAAATATATTCAAAGGTCCCTTCATCTACCCAGATTTCAGCCATTTCAGGAGTTCCGTATCGTTGTGCCACGAGACCTATACGCTCCAGATTTGACGGGTTTGGGTGTGGCTTAGGAAGCGTTTCTATCCCACTAGAATCTACGAGACTGGCGGTCATATCCTTAACACGGCAAAAAACTATATAAAAGACTTCTATCTATAAGTAATATGGGAAGCGTGAAGTCTCTTGAAATCCGAAAACAGCCCACTTAGGCCAGACAGGGCATCGGGGTGTTTACGTTTTCTGATGATTATTCAGTTTTTGACTGGGGGCAAATGCCTGATGAGATCCCGGGCAAAGGCGCGGCGTTGTGCATGATTGGGGCATACTTCTTCGAGGAAGCCGAAAAGATTGGGGTAAACACGCATTATCTTGGTATCGGGTCGGAAAAGGCGGAAGAATTCCAGCGTTTGGAGTCCGTGGATTCACCAAGCAACAGAATGAAGGTAAATCTCGTGAATGTTATTCAGCCAAGATACGTCGGAGGAAAATATGATTATTCTGCGTATGTGGAGAAACCCAAAAATGTCCTTATTCCGCTGGAGGTCATTTACAGAAACAGCCTTCCCCCGACATCCAGCGTCTGGAGGCGGCTTGAAAGGGGAGAGCTTACGCCCGAGGATATGGGACTTGGCCACTACCCGAAGCCGGGCGAGAGGTTTGACGAGCCATGGTTTGATTACAGCACGAAACTCGAACCCAAAGACAGGTATATGCTGGCGCCCGAAGCGCAGAGAATTGCGAGATTGTCTGATGAAGAATTTGAGGAAGTCAATAGGAATTTGGGGGCAGTAGAGAGTATTATTAACTCAAGAGTCAACCAACTTGGCCTTACGAATGAGGATGGAAAAATCGAGCTCGCCCATACCCCCGACAGGGAAGTGATGGTTGTCGATGTGACCGGCACGCCTGATGAGTGCAGGTTTGTAGACAAACAGACAGGGCTGCCCCTAAGCAAGGACGTGGTCAGGACGATATATAAAAGAACCCCCTGATATACTGAGGTTGAGGCTGCGAAAGCTTCAGGAGCGCAAAACTGGCAGGAATTATGCAGCCAGCCGCCTGCACTGGATACTAAACTGGTGGGAATCGTTTCAGACATATATCAGTCCTCCGCAAATGCAATCATTGGCAGGACTTTCTTTGATACGCCGCCTCTTGGGGAAGTCATGAGCGGGTATAAGGACTGGCTTGATGAGAATAGCCTTTCTGCTTAGACATTTTGCCTGTCCTAAAATTTTCGCTATATCAGGTATACCGCCCTTTCTCCAGCCCTTTTAAAATTAAATCCATCTTAAATAAATGGCAACGCCGCACGGACCGAGGAGGGGAAGCTTGCAGTACTGGCCGAGAGTGAGGGCCAAAAGGCAGTATCCGAAGATTTCCTTCTGGGCCGGTGATGGCCTTGGGGGATTTGCGGCGTACAAGGTAGGGATGGTGCAGTGTGCGGCTGAGGAGACGAGGAGCAACGCGAACAAGGGCAAGGAAATCGTGATGCCCGCGACCGTTCTCGAGGTCCCACCCGTGTACCCGATTTCGGTTTGCTTCTACAAAAAGACCTTCATGGGAAAAAAGAAGGTCGGCTCTTATTATGATTTCAAGGGGCTGCCTAAGGACCTCAAAAAGGACCTCAAAAGGCGGTTCAACTACATTAAGGAGGAG
>JBNGEE010000110.1:0-2777 GCA_049975565.1 Candidatus Aenigmatarchaeota archaeon | reverse complement strand
GGGTCCACAAATGATTTACCCAAAAATTCATTTAACTTTGTTTTAGGCGGCCTCAATGCAGGTATAGTTGCCTAAACTGAATAATCCGGCCCTCCTGATTTACTGCACCAGGTCGTCAAAGGTAATTACTCCTTTCTGTTTGGGTTTAGGCAGCGCAAAGAACAGCGGTTCTTAACATACTTCCCGCCCTTGAGGATTTAGGCTTAGGTCATTTACCGGGCACCTCCTTCGCAAATAAAGAATCCTTTGAATAGAGGATAGAGTTGAAAATAACAATAAATCCCGCGGGTGAGAGTTGAATTCGCGGAAACCTTTTTCTCAAGCCAACTTCAAGGTAAATACCGCGAAGCGGAATCTGCTTCTTTTTCGCTTGAGCGTTTTTCTTCGCAAGAAAAAGGCTCACTCACAACCTTCCGGTGCCTGCGAAACGTTGGCGAACGCACCTGGCGAAAAAGCCAGACACTACAGCCGGACGCTCTTTCATGGGTCTCTGACGTCATGTAGTCTGCTCATTTGCGGAGCAAATGAGGAATCTGCGCTCGTTCGTCGCTTGCGCTCGAACGGCGCCTCAAACCGCTACGCGGTTTAAGGTTTTCTTTGACGTAGAGGACTTTCTTTTCTTAAAAGAAAGTCTTCTGCCATTGAGCCACCGCGGGATAAAATTATTTGGTTTTAAGCTTTTTAACCAAAATGGGCTACCTCCGCCTGTATGCATTGTCATGGTGCTCGAAGTTTGTAAAAATCACCTCTTTGGGGGTTTCAAATACCTCATACAAAAGCACAAAATGGCCTAAATGGACCCTCCTCTCGCATTTAAGTAAGTTTCTTAAGGGTTTGCCTAACTCCGGACACTCGCACAACTCATTTATTCGGTTATCAACCCGTTCTTTCATCGTTCTGTCAAGTTTCGAGTAGGCCTTTAAAAACTTCTTTGAAAATCTAGGGTTGTACTTCATGCTCCTTTTTCCAGGCTTTTTGTAAGTTTTCAAAAGAATAGGTTTTTGCCTTTCCGGACTTTATTTCCTCGACAATCCGCTCGGTTTCCTCTACAAATTCCTTTCTGAACATCTTTTCAGGGGGCATACATTCCTCGTCCAGTGTTTTGGAAATCATCTGTAAAAACTGGCATCTCATTCTTTCCTCAATTTTCTTCTCGATTCTTTTCTCAATTTTTGGAGTGATATCTCTAATCAACTCCTTCTCAAGTTTAGCCCTGTCGGAATCGGACAATTCCATAATTTACCCCCACGCCTATATATTTAAAGATTTCAGAATTTCGGCATATTTTCTTCCCTCTATCGACTCGACCTGAGGAAATAAGCTGATATCAAAAGCCCAGCCAGAATGGAGAAAAAGGCGATGTAGGCGTAGACAAACGGGGCCTCCTCAAAGGGCAGGGCGACATTCATCCCGTAAAACCCGAAAATAGCCGTCGAAACGCTGAAAAATATCGTAACGATTGTAAGGATGGTAATTGTCCGGTTAGTTTTAGTCGACAAGAGGACGGTCTGGTAATTCCTTATATTGGAGATTGTCCGGAGAGACGACTTGCACAGGTCAAGCCCCTGCTCGGACTCGATTATTAGGTCCTCCATAATCTCCTGATCCTCCTCGAAGAACTCTATCTTTTTTAGGAGCTTGTCATAAACCACGCGGGCGTAATTGTAGGAATTGACGAGCGCGTTGAGCTTTTCCTCCTGCTGGAGAAGGGTCTTTAACTCCTTTTCGCCGATTTCTTTCATTTCGCCCTTTTTCGCGTTCACGATCCTTATCGTTTCGAAGGTTTCCTTTTCGAAGTCCTCGTTTATCATCAGGAGGAACTTTATGAGGGTGTTTCTCCTCTGGGTAGTTATTATCTTGATGTTCCTGTCGAATATCCTCTTTACGAAAGACGGCCGCCTCCCCGAGAGAGTGAGTATGAAGTCCCCGGAAATCGCGATGAGGATGGTGTCTGGCAAAAGCTCCCCCTTTGAGATGACCTTGACGATAATATAGGTCGCCTCCTCCTCGAATTCGACCCTCGGGATTTCGTTTTTGTCGAGACCCGAGCGGAGGTTTTGCTCGTTTAGGCCGAACCTTTCGGCGAGGTAGTTTATCTCCTCGTCCGATGGGTTTATCGCGCTAATCCAGGAGCCGACCGAAAACATGTCCGAGGCGGCCATTTTCCTGCCGCGAACCGTCCGTTTGAAGTAGGTTATCATAATATTACTTTTTTTTTGAACTTGAAGAGGCCGCCTGGCGATTTCGCTCTTTTTGAAAACAGTCCCACCTTCTAATTAAAATTAACCTAAATTATGGACTATAAGGAGATGCTCGAGCAGGTGTATAGTGTTGTGCAAAAGGGGGAGGTAGAGGAGAGAATCCAGATTATCCAGCCGGTAATTTCTGTACAGGGCAACAAGACTATAATAGGAAACTTCGACAAGTTCTGCGCCTCGATTCGAAGGGACCCTTTGCAGGTCATGAAATTCCTGACCCGCGAGCTTGCGGCGGCGGCGTCTTTTGACAGCGGGCGGCTCACCCTCCAGACAAAGTCCCCGCTTGTGCGCGACAAAATCGACAAGTACATGAAAAATTTCGTCTACTGCGCCGAGTGCAAGAGGCCGGACACATCAATCAAAAAGGAGGGCCGCTTTTTTGTCATAAAGTGCGAGGCGTGCGGGGCGAAAAGGACTGTGGGCGGTTAGGCTTATTATTCATACAGTTCCTAAAATCTTATGAAGCTCACTTTTCTTGGCACTGGCGGAGGCCGCCACGTGGTGATAAACCAGTTTAGG
>JBNGEE010000109.1:0-2779 GCA_049975565.1 Candidatus Aenigmatarchaeota archaeon | reverse complement strand
GTGCCCTTCCCCGTGGCTTTGAGGAACTTCGCCAGGAAGATGAACGACCCATTCATAGACAACATGATAAACCTCGTCGAAAAGGCCGCCGAGTTCAGCCCGGACCTTGGAAGCAGCATGGATGAGATATACAATTACATCGAATTGACGCGGGAGCTCGAAAGGGAAAGGTCAACGCTTTTGTTCCCGCAGCTTATCTCGCTTTATATGGTCTACTTCGTCCTCCTCGCAACGGTGTATATCGTGTTTCGGTTCTTTGTCCCCTCTTTCGGGGCGGGGGATATTGGGGCCTATAAGGCTCTCTTCGGCCACCTGATTATCGTCGAATCCCTTCTTGCGGGCTTCTCGACAGGCCGGATTATCGAGAACACCTTTACCTCTGGGATAAAGCATGCCTTGATTCTACTATGCATCGGTATATGCTTTATATATTTCTATAAATTTCTATAATATATAATATGGTGAAAGTAAAATACAGAGTCGCCTGCCCGTTTTGCAGTACCGAACACGAAAGTGAAATTCACCTGTCTTATAGGAAGGACAAGCTGTTCAATGTACGGAAGAACAATAAGAACATTCACACCTGCAAAAACATGGACTGCAGCAAGGAGTTCATCGCGGAGATTGACAGCCACGGCAATGTAGTGTCAATGCCCACAAAGGAGGTGGAAAATGAGGGGATATTTGCCTGGGAAAAGATTGTAGATGGAAAAATCGTGTGTATAGAGGATAATTAATTTTTTACTTTTCAATTTATGGTGAAAAATATTGGAGTTGATGTCAGTGCCCCAAAAGATGAGTGTGAGAGCAAAGACTGCCCTTTCCACGGCAGCCTCAAGATTCGGGGCAAAACGCTCTCCGGGAAGGTTGTGTCACTCAAGCCGAGGGACACGGTGGTCATCGAGAGAAGGTACCTTTCCTACATCCCAAAATACGAAAGATACGAGCGCAGGAGGAAAAAGGTCATAGCCCACAAGCCAAAATGCATAAAACTCCAGAAAGGGGACGAAATTGTGATTGCGGAGTGCAGGCCTATTTCAAAGACGAAAAGGCATGTTGTGATAGAAAAAACCTGATTGGCCTGGGGTTCTTCTGTTAAGACTTATTTGATTTATGGTTATGTCGTTATGCCAAAACTGGTGATTTTCGACATGGACGGAACCCTTATAAACTCCGTCGACTGCTGGGTGGCGCTCTTTGAGAAGACCTTCGAGAAGGTGGGTGTCTGCGTGCCGAGGAATTTCCTGAAAAGCACTTTCGGGAGAGAAGCGCCCGAAATCCTGCATATGCTCGTTACTAACGGAAAAACGCGGCAGGCAACCGATTTCTTCCTCAATCACCAGTACGAATACATCAAGAATTTCAAAGCCTTCCCCCACACAAGGGTTGTCCTGCATGACCTCAAGCGGAGGGGGTTTCTTATTGCCGTCGCCACGGGGAATACCCGCGACCTGATGCATTATTTCCTAAAAAAATTCGGGCTCGATGAATTCGTGGATTTCTGCATCTGCTCGGAGGACGTCAGCCGTGGAAAGCCCGACCCCGAGATTCTCAACAGGGTTTTGGGCCACTTCAGCCTAAAGGCCGCCGATGCCCTATATATCGCGGATTCCCCCACGGACCTCGAGGCGGCAAAGAAAGCGAAAATCAGAGTCGGCATAGTCACGACAGGCGTCCTTGACAGGCCGGGCGCCCTAAAGCTTGAGCCGGATTATATCCTCTCAGATATCCGGGAGGTCGAAAAAATTGTTTAGCCAGACCATACAACATTAACTTGCCAAAGTTATCCTATCAATTCGGCCAGAATGTTTGTGGTTGACGTTCTGGTCAGTTTTATAGTTGCCCTGCCGGGATTTATCACAAGACCGTTAAACTGCGCGCCCGAAAGCTCCCGCCCGTATGTTTCGCCCTCAAGCTCGTAGAGTATATTGCTTCCGGAAAACGAGACTGTCCCTTTTTTGAATTCCACAATAAGCGACTTTTGCGAGCCTATCGGGTCGTCCTCGAGGTCGGAGACGAGAAGCGCGATGTTGTCGACGGCCTGCCGTCCAAGGCTCATGTCCATTTCCCGCGCCCGGTCCTCAAGAACCGGCATCCCGAAAGAAACAACCAGGCTCACCACAGCCACCGAAAACGCCATTATCAGAACCGCGGAAATTACTGGGTGCATAAATTAGATTGATAAAACAAAATAGCCCCCATATTGTTGGTATTATATAACACCGTTATAAAAAGCATATTTAAGGATTATGCCCTAATATATAATAGTAGCAGCTATTGTAGCACAGACTACTTGGGTGAAAGCCCAACTTGAAGAACATGGGAGAACTAAAGGAAAATGTCGTATTGATCGGACAGAAGCCACTGATGAGCTATGTGCTGGCGATAATAACGCAGCTTTCGAACGGTGGTGAAGTGACAATCAAGGCTAGGGGAAAGGTAATCAGCAAGGCGGTTGACGTCGCACAGGTCGCGAAAAACAAGTTCGCAAAAGACGTCAAGATCGGCGCCATAAAAATAGGGACTGATGAAGTGGAAGCAAGGGAAGGTGGAAAGATAAACATCTCAACAATCGAGATTCCATTGAAGAAATAGTGTTTTGTTTTCGGTTTTTTTGTTTATTGCGTGTCTTAATTATGCTTCCTGAAAACAAGATGAAAGTGTATTCGCTGGTTGCCGCCTTCATAGGGCTTGTGGGAATTTATCTTGTGGGGATTTTTGTCGAGCCCGATTTCGTGCCCCTCGGCGAAATCGATGAGGGGCTTTCCGGAAAATTCGT
>JBNGEE010000108.1:1785-2785 GCA_049975565.1 Candidatus Aenigmatarchaeota archaeon | reverse complement strand
GTCCTGGGACGGGGCCGGCCTGCGGCGCTTCGGCCTGCAGTCGGGCGCGGCGGCGGCGTTGGTGCACGGGCAGGTCTATGAGGTGCGCAACCTCTCGCTCAACCTGGCCCCGCGCCCGGAAAGCCCGGACGAAAATGACTCAAAAGATAGTATGGACTAAATAAGGCTTTAAAGCAAAAACTGAAAAACGCGAAATTATTTCTTTGGCACTACGTCGATACAGATGCCCGCGGCAACGGTCTGGCCCATGTCCCTGATGGCGAATCTCGCCAGCTGTGGGAAATCGCTCTGCTTCTCGATTACGAGAGGCTTTGTCGGCTTGACCTTGATTATCGCAGCGTCTCCTGTCTTTATGTATTCAGGGTTTTCCTGAACGACCTGTCCGGTCTTGGGGTCAATCTTCTTCATTATTGCCGTCAGAGTGCAGGTTACCTGGGCAGTGTGGATGTGGAAAACCGGTGTGTATCCGGGAGCGATAATGGTTGGGTGGTTCAAAACGATTATCTGAGCCGTGAATTCTTCCGCGACTGTCGCGAGGTTGCTTGGCTCGCAGAGCACGTCACCCTTCTTTATGTCGTTTTTCCCTATTCCCCTGAGGTTGAACCCGATGTTGTCTCCGGCCTTTGCTTCGGTTAGCTGCTGGTGGTGCATTTCCATTGACTTGACCTCGGCCTTCGTTCCTGCAGGCATTATCACTACGGCTTGGTTTGGCTTCATTATTCCGGTCTCTACCCTTCCTACAGGCACCGTTCCGACGCCGGTGATTGTGTAGACGTCCTGAACAGGAAGCCTCAAAGGCTTTTCTGTCGGCCTCTCGGGAGGGGTTATCTGGTCGAGCAGCTCCAAAAGGGTCGGCCCGTTGTACCATGGCATGTTTGCGCTCTTCTTTGCGATGTTGTCGCCCTTGTACGCGGAACCCGGAATGAACTTCAGGTTCTCCTTTTTGAATCCCGCGCCCAAAAGAAGCTTCTCCGCCTCGGCCCTCACCTCGTTGTACCTC
>JBNGEE010000108.1:0-1775 GCA_049975565.1 Candidatus Aenigmatarchaeota archaeon | reverse complement strand
TTGTACCTCTGCTCCTTGTACTCCACCGCGTCCATCTTGTTCACGACCAAAATCATCTGGTTGATTCCAAGAATCTTGGACAGGAAGGCGTGCTCCTTGGTCTGAGCCTGGATCCCTTCCCTCGCGGATACCACCAAAATGGCGATGTCTGCCTGGGAAGTACCGACAATCATGTTCTTGATGAAATCCCTGTGCCCCGGAGCGTCAATGATGGTGTAGTAGTATTTCTGAGTGTCGAAGTTCTTGAAAGCGACATCGATTGTAACGCCCCTTTCCCTCTCTTCCTTCAGGCTGTCCATAACAAAGGCGAATTCGAATGTTTCCTTCTTTTTCTCCTTTGCTATCTCCTGAAACTTCCTCATAGTCTCCTCTCTCACTGCGCCGGTGTCGAAAAGCAGCCGCCCGACAAGTGTTGACTTGCCGTGATCGACATGACCTATTGTTACCAAATTTACGTGTGTCTTGTCTGCCATACCTATATACCCCCTAAAATATAAATAAAGCAGTTTAGGGGGGCAATTGCCTGATTTTGGGTTTTTGGCCCCTTTTTGAGTGGATTTAAGGCGCCTATAACTGCGTTAACGGGGCGGGTGGGACGCTCGTTCGTCGCTACGCTTGAACGGCGCCAAAAACCCTTCGGGTTTTCGGTTTGATTGTTGAAAATAGTGATATTATTGCGAAGCAAGAAGATAGGTTTTGGATTAAACCTTTTCCAAAAAGGTTTAATGGGGCGGGTGGGATTTGATTGTGGAAGTTCTCATTGCCAGTTTCAGGGTAATATTTGTGCGAAGCACGAATCTGCTTCTTTTGGCGTTGAGGCCTTTTCTTCGCAAGAAAAGGCTTCACCCACGACTTCATGGTCTTCAGCCATGCGCTCTCGGGTGGCTGGAGGTTAAAACACTAACCTGCGGCCAGCTCCCAAGCTGAGCTATCGCCCCATAAAATTAGCTGAAATTAATTAAACCAATTGAATGGCCAAAAGTGACTATTTTATTTTGTATCCTTTGGCTATCTCCGCCACAGCTTCGTCTTTTTCCGCCCTTTTGACAGTCTCCCTGACTAAGGTGTCTCTTTTGTATTTTCCCGGATTGTGGTTTAAGAGGGCAAAAGCCGACCTAAACCCAATATATTCATTATGGTCACGCAAAAGTTCATGAAGCCTTCCTTCAACAGATCCAAATTTCTCCGCGGACAGCTCTGCATCCTGTAATATACTGACGGCCAGCTCCCGAACATTTCTCGAACGGTTATAAATCCTCTCTTAATAGCCCAGTCCTGATAGGACATTTCATTCCGAATACCGGGTATTATTCGGTCTACTTCGTCCCATTTCTCGGATTTGGCGTACTTTATCAAATTCTGCAAGTTTTTCTCCATAAAATACAGAACATTTATATTTTATGGGGGTAAACCTGTCCGAAATGGTGACTTTCGAGCCGGTTGAAATGGAGTTTCTCACAGGCAGAACCCTTGCAATCGACAGCTTAAACACAATCTACCAGTTTCTGGGAAACATCCGCCAGGCAGACGGAACCCCTCTGATGGACTCGGGCGGAAACATAACGTCACACCTCTCCGGCCTGTTTTACCGGACAGTAAACCTGCTCAACAAAAACCTCAAACTTGTCTATGTCGTTGACGGGGCGCCCCCGGACTTCAAAGCGGCCGAGCTTGAAAAAAGGCGCGAAGTGAGGGCCGCCGCAAAGGAGAAATGGGACGCTGCGCTCAAAGAGGGGCGAATTGAGGACGCAAAGCGCCACGCCCAGGCAAGCGCG
>JBNGEE010000107.1:0-2876 GCA_049975565.1 Candidatus Aenigmatarchaeota archaeon | reverse complement strand
GTATATCGGTATGTCCTGCCTCAGAAAGTGTATATATTGGGCGTGGTCGGCGTGGGCGTGGCTCAGGAACAGGGCGTCGACTGAGCGCGCCTCTTTTGGGCGCCCCATATGGCCGAGGTAATCCTCCCTGTAAATCCCCCTGATTTCGGGGAGGAGGCCAAGCTCGAAAAGGTCGCCAAGCCCGTTGCACTTTCTCGGCTGGAGAAACTCGGAGAAGTAAAGCCCCAATTGCTTAAAGCTCATGCCAAAGTCGAGAAGGAGATTCGTGCCCTTGTGCTCAAGGAGAATCTTGTTTCCCCCGATTTCCTTTTCGCCGCCAAGGATTTTTATTTCCATAAACATAGGCCGATATGAAAGGTTATATAACCAACGGTTTAGCCTCACAAGGGACAAAAGCGTATATATTAAGGGGAAATTAGATAATCTATTATGGTTGCCATTTATGAATCTAAATATGGGGGGAAGTTATACTCTATCTTGCGAACAAAATCAGAAATGAAACCCTCGGCAAGGTAAAAATGATGAAACTGCTTTATTATCTCGATTTCGACTTCTTCGAGAAGCACCACCAGTCGGTTACGGGAGATATTTATATCAGGATGCCTCTTGGGCCCGTCCCAAAAAATGCAGATAGAATCCTGGCCCAAATGCGCTCCGAGGGGCTCATAAAAATCGAAAAGAAGAAAATGCCTGAAGTCGGGTTTAACGACAAGCAACTCATCCTTCCACTAAAGCCCGCCACGACCGAAAATCTATCAAAAGAGGAGATTCAAATGCTTGACGAAATAGCGTGCAAGTGGGAGAAATTGAGCGGCCGGGAAATGACCAGCGCAAGCCACGGCGAAGCCCCGTGGATTGCCACGCCGCCAAATGAGGAGATAGATTACAACCTCACGTTTTATCGGAACAATTTCAACGAAATGGCCCCTAAGCTAGTTTGTCAAAAATAGCAATATGTATAGAAAAACTATATACATTCTATGTATATTCCAATATATACTTTTCTATTAATCAGGCATTGTTTAGACCATACACTCTATCACGTCCGATTTTCTTCGTAAACGCGAGCTTCAGCTTAACGAACAAGTCCAAATCCTGACCCGCAGTTATACGGGAAACTTTCATGCTATTTGCATATTCCTTTATGTTTGTTTGTCCTTTGGACTGAAGATATTTAAGCCCATTTATCTGCCGTTCTCCCAGCACATGCTCAAGGTCGGTAATCTTCTGTTCGTGCTCCGAGGTGGTATCGAAAGATTTTCCCTTAAGTGAAACGCAAAAGTAGTCCCTTGTTGCGTCAAGTACTGGTGGTTCCAAACCCTCTTCCCTCATTGCTTCTTTCATCATCTTTATTCCATGACCCGATTCTTCCATATACCCGAGGTCATCGAATAACTTGCACAGGACAGGATTTCTCCTAACGGAAGGGAAATTGCCTTCCCTCAGTTTATCTATATCTATCCCTTCCATCAAACCACCGGGATTCCAAATCTCAAGGTGGTCCTTGAAAAGCCTAACCTGAATGTTCGAATTGAAAATCGAATAGTCCCTGTGGGCAATGGCATTCATAAATCCTTCCCTTATCGCTTTTAAAGGATACTGAGTAATCTCCACCCTCTTTAAACCAGACAACACCACCTTATTCTGGGTAAACTCTTCTACCAACTGAAAGGCTTTCTCCAACTGTTCTACGAGGGTTCCGGAAATCAGTATTCTTTTGGAGTCTTCAGAGATCTAGTCGGTTTTATATATCCTCATATTTATGAAAGCGTGAGGAAAAGCTTCCTAGGGCTGCTCCCCAAACATTAAGACAGCCGCATTTTTGGGCTGATGGTTATTTCTCGCCAGCAAATCCAAGTTTTGCAATACCTGTTTAGGTGATACAAAATCCATTGCCTTTTTCCTTACGCCTTCGCTCTGGTCTTTAATAAATTTCCTCAGCCGACCATCGGAAATATCGGAGATTACCGCCTCCCGACCATAAACCACACAGGGCAGTGCATCAAAAGTCAAGTTTAAGGAGCTTAAACGAAGCTTGGAAATTGTACTGCCATCTAACTTTTTAGTAGATTTTCCCTCCCTACCAAAGTAAGCACCCTTCCAACCATAGGGCTTTTTATGCCCTTCCAAAACGTGAATCAAGCCAATCTTCCTGTCTTTCGTGAAATCGCTTAACAGGATTTCATTCACATGCGCCCGGCTATCCTGGATGCTGTTACAAATATTTCGGATATTTTCCTCGAACTTGACAGTCGGCCTAAAACCACATGGAGTCCCATCATCTTTGACTCCTATCAGGATTATTCCGCCCTTGTTTGTCGAAAAAGCGGCAATAGCCTCTGCCACATCATCGGTATTGAAATTTTCCTTGTATTCAAGACTATCACTTTCCTCCTTATAAAGATAGTTTTCCGCTTTCATGTCCATAATCTATATTGGAGTTTATTTTAGAGGTAGCCCCTTTACCTATTTCAAAATCTCCTCGACAATCCTAATTTCCTCGTCTGTTAAGCCGTACAATTCATAAACCAAAGCGTCGATTTTTTTGTCGGTCTCCCTGATTTCCTCCTCAAGCTTCGCCCTCTCGTCGGTGAGCTTTTCGCCAAGCTCATTGAGGCGCTTGTGCCTCTCTAATTGTAAGCGAGCACAATCGGAAAGTGATTTTTTGAAAGTCACGGATGGAATCACAATAGGCATTTTCTCAATAAAGCGTTTCCCATAAGAATAATAGCCGCCTCTAAAGGGAGTGCTTATATGCTTTATATAAAACTCCAAAAGACTAGAGTTTAAGATGGAAAGCAGCCAATAATAACTATCCTTATACTCATTCTTCAAGACAATCCCATAGCCCCCCGCATTTCCACCACCCACAAAAT
>JBNGEE010000106.1:2427-2929 GCA_049975565.1 Candidatus Aenigmatarchaeota archaeon | reverse complement strand
TTCTTTGTCGAGTCCTACCTTACCGAGAAGAAAATCCCGATAGACGCGATTGCGATAAAGATGAAGTCCGAAGAAGCGCTCATGCCAATGCGGCGGGAAATCCTCAAAGCCCAGCCTGCGGTCGATGAGGCGGTCAAAAGGAGCCTGAAAGAAGCCAAGGGAAAGGTGATTCTCGCAGGAATCGGGGTCACGGTGGGCGTCGGAAACGACAAAAGGGCGGCCGAGGCCGCCGAAAAGGTGATAGACAGCTACAACCGGAAAGTCGAGCGCGAGAAGAGGGAAAAGGAGAAAAACAAGGGCTTCTGGGCGAAAATGAGGGAGAAATAGGACCCGAGGAATAGTTCATATACCTTCCAAAGGTGTGCGACAATGTTGTTTTGTCAATTTGGATATCACTTCAAAGTTATAAATATATATTTAAACAATATTATATATGGTTGGAGACTTAATAGGGGATAAGAAGCCGAGCAGGCAGGATTTCAATTTTCAGAATAGGTTTGCA
>JBNGEE010000106.1:0-2417 GCA_049975565.1 Candidatus Aenigmatarchaeota archaeon | reverse complement strand
AAAGTTGTTGAGGATTGGTCTGAGAAAAGGCCGGATAAATTGTATGGCGTGCAAGACCCGATATACCGAGAAAGTCTTAAGGCCATATCCGAGCACTTAAACGATTATGCTCTTGTAGGAGGTACGGCTGCGACATTGTACGCTTATGGGGTTTGTGAGAATGATTTGTTAAGAAAGACGGATGATATAGATGTATGCTTATATCCGCAACCAACGCGATCCGAATTCATGCTTAAGTCGGGATGGGACATATTGAATACACTTAAATCACAAGGATATATGACCGAAACGAATAAGTCCCGGGCAAATATATAGATAAAAATAGATGGTCCAAATGAAGGGCCGTTTTTCCTGCATTTTTCAAGAAGCTCAAAGAAGTACCTTAAAGCACACGAGGATAGAATAAAAAATGAGTTTGATCATCTTGAGGAAAAGAAAGCGCCTGAGACCTCACAATATGTATATGTAGTCTCCCCTGAGGATATAATCCTGTCCAAACTGCCCCGTAGTCTGAAAAAAGATCTGTACGACATAGCACTTTTGATAAGATGTGAAGACTTAGACCTCAGTTACCTGAAAGATTCCGCAAACCTTTGGTATCCAGAAGACAAATTTTCGGAAATGCTTGACCTCTTCAACAGGCTGTATTCAAAATATAAGCTATAGCCTTAGATAAATGCAGGTTTTAATTAATTTTTAACACCCTATCTTATGGTACACTTGAAAAGAAGCAAAATGCCGGCATTCTGGCCGCTTCCGAGGAAAAGGAAGACTTTCGCGCCAACGCCTGTATGCGGGCCCCACCCGAAGGCAAACTGCCTGACGCTATCGGTTGTAGTGAGGGACCTCTTGGGAATTTACCCGAACGCGAGAGAGGCAAGAAAGTCGATAAAGGCCAAAAACTTCCTTGTGGACGGAAAAGAGGCCACCGAGACCCGCTTTCCGATAGGCTCGATGGATATACTCACCATTAAGGACAAGAAGGAAAATTACATGGTCGTGCCCGCATCGAAGGGATTCGAGTTAAGGCCCGTCGAAAGCGCGAAGGCCGGCTCGAAATACTGCAAGATTATCGGCAAAAAGGCCGTAAAAAAGGGCATCCAGCTTAACCTCCACGACGGGCGAAACGCGATTGTCGACGCCAAGGACAAGGACAAGTACCGCGTCGGAGACTCGGTGAAGGTGATGCTCAAGGACGGCAAAATCGAGAAGACCTACCCTTACAAGGTCGGCGCAACGGTCATAATCCTCAAGGGCGTAAACCGGGGAAAGACCGGAAAGCTAAAGGAGATAATGGTCAAAAAGGACCTTCAGGGCCCGAAGGCCAAAATCGAGCTCGATGGCGAGGACAAGATTTTCTCGAGGGAGCTCGTGTTTTTGGTGCCGAAGAGTGAATAGAGGCTTAAAAGGGCAGATTTTTCCGATTTTAAACGTGTTGTGAAAATGGGATGTTTCAATACAGGTGGGGTATCAAACCACCTCCCATTTTTCGCGGTTAAACTTGCGTTTTGGATGCCTAAAAGGGTTTGGAAGAGTAGCTTTCGAAGGTTGAGGATTTCGGTGCCTCGCTTTCATAAGGTACCCCTTGATCCAGGAAGGCGGAACCTGCGAATATATCCCTAAGGATAACATCTTCATGACCTACATAAGGATTTACCGACATTGTTGATTGGTTTTCGTGTATAGCATGAACGGCGAACTGACCTTTGGCTCTCAAATAATAAAGTTTGTCCATACTATCTGGGTTATTATGGAATACCGCAAGGTCTAAAAATTTATACCTGGAACTGTTTTTGCCAAACCGGTTAATTTTTTCTATAGCTCCATCTATACCCTGTACATTTTCTACACATATGGTAATCCAGTGAGGCTCCATTTCAAAGTTATCCTCAAAATAGCCTTCTAAAACAATTGGTTGGTTTCTTTCGCTACCCGTCGAAGGATATCTAAGCCTACCCCCTCCTTTGCCAGACCTTATGAAAGGGTCCACTAAACAATACCAGGTGTCATCACTTAGTTTTGCTATATCTGTTTCGGGATTTGTAACGTCCCCTACCTTCAGCTTTTCTAAAGCGCAAGTAAGTCCCTGCAAGTACTCCTCATTTCTAGTTTCGTCTAATAAAACCGCTACAGGCGATTTGCAAGACCTTGGGAATTTATATGAATCAACCGTTCCATTTACCGCTTTTTCTATATCCGCAGAGGAATCTATTACAATGACTCCTCCATGGTCTGTGTAGGTAGTCATCCTCGATGGTGGGTGCAATTCTGCAAGAACCTGTTCTGCGAGAACTTTCTTATCACCACCTATCGTTTCTATAAGCTTCAGAGTGTTGGGGTAAGCTATCCTAAGCGGCGTTTTTGGATCTCCCATTAAAACAAAGTGCCCGCCTTCATCCGCGCAGAGATTCGTATAC
>JBNGEE010000105.1:0-3008 GCA_049975565.1 Candidatus Aenigmatarchaeota archaeon | reverse complement strand
ACACCGACCTTGAGATGGTAATTGAGGCGATGACTCTCGGGGCAAAGAAGAAGAGGGGTGTTCTTTTGGCCAACAGGAATATCTTCAACGGCTCGGGCGAATACAGGCGGGTGGTTTCCGATTACCACAGGGAAATCATTGAAAACTGCTATGTTCTAAAGCCGGGCGACAGGGCTGAATTTCAGGGCGCAAAGCTCTCGGCGACAAAATGCGCCCACTCGGAGAAGGACTGCATCGGATTTGTCCTCGATGCGGGCGGAGTGAGATTGGGGTACACGGCTGATGGCTGCTACTACGAGGGCCAGGAGGATTATTTCAAGGGCTGCGACTGCCTCATCATAAACTGCCTTAGGCCCCGGTTTTCGGGGGACTACGGCCACATGACTGCGGACAAGGCAAAACTCCTCGTCGAAAAGGCCAAGCCCAAAATGGCGATTCTTCAGCACCTCGGCATGAAGATGCTTTTCGGGGTGGCCGAAAGGGAGGCCGCCTGGATTACGAAGGAAACAGGGCTAAAGACGGTTGCCGCAAAGGACGGCCAGGTTTTTGAGTTCGGCGGGCCTGCTCAAAAAGGCCGCCAGCAAAGCCTGAAATGAATGTGTGATTTTTGGCTGCATTTTGAATTTGCGGGTGGTTAACGAAAATTAGCCCACTCTAATCAGTCCGAAACCAACACAAAACCAAAATGGCTTAAAGAATCTCCTTTTCCGAGACGATTACGAAGTCGCCCACGCTTTTGACGGTCGAGAACGGGATGATGAAGCTTCCCTTGTCGTCGGTCTCGAGGTTCATCTGCTCGACGATTTTGGTCGGGGCCTCGATTTTGAGGTTCAAAAGCTCGCCGCTCTCGGTGATGAAGTTGATGTCGCCGATAAGCCCGAATTTCCTGCCTGTCTCCTCGGAAACGATAATCTTGCCGATTATGTCCTTACACATTGCGTCCATAACTTAGTAGGGATTATATAAATAGGATTTGTGCCTTCTTATTTTTTAGTTTTCCATATTATGGCAGAAAAGAACGCTGAGGCAAAAGGCGCCAAAACGGCAAAGCCTGCCGAAAAGGCGGAAAAAGCAGAAAAAGCGGTGAAGGCAAAAGAGGCGAAACCCAAAGAGGAAAAAGTAAAGGCGCAAAAAGAGGCCAAGCCTGCCAAAACAGCAAAAAAGGCCGAAGGAAAGGTGATGAAAGCGCCGAAAGAAAAGGCCGCAAAAAAGGAATCTCCAAAAGCCGAGGCAGAAAAAGCCCCTAAGGCCGAGAAAAAGCCCTCAAAGACCTTCGGAAAAGCAGAGGACAAGCCCAAGGCAGAAAAAGCCGCGAAAAAGGGGGAAAACGCTGAGAAGGCAGAAAGCAAGGCGGGACTCGAGAAGAGGGCCGAGGAAATAGCCTCAGAGGTAGCGGCCGAAGAAACCGCGGGCCGAAAGGAGGCCGAGGAAGAAGACCTTTCGAGAAAGAAGGGGATTGTCAGGATTTATTCGAGCAGCAACAACACGATTATCCATATTACGGACGTCACCGGGGCCGAGACCATATCAAGGGTAACCGGCGGCATGGTGACAAAGCAGGACCGCCTAAAAGGCGCGCCTTTCCAGGCGATGCAGGCGGCGGCAAAGGCGATAGAGGAGGCCGAGGCCAAGGGAATAAAAAAGGTCGACATTCTCGTCCGTGCGCCGGGCGGACACAGGCAGCTTGATGTGGGGCGCGGAGCGGAGCAGGCGATAAAGGCGTTCTCCAAGAGCTATCTTAAAATCGGGTTCGTCGAGGACGTGACCCCGATCATCCACGGCAGCATGAAGAGAAAGGGCGGCCGCAGGGGAAGGCGGTTGTAGTTTGCGTATTTATAACAAACTATTTCAAAAGCGGGCTTACGATTCAAGTTTTTTGGACGTTTTGTTCATCAGGTCTTTCCCCCTAAGCGACTTCTGGTAATTTATCGCGAACCTGTGCGCCTCGTCCCTGATTTCCTGCACGAACTTAAGGGCGGTCTCCTTCTCAGAGAGCCTCAGGGGAATTGGCCGCCCGGGGAGGTAAATCTCCTCAAACCTCTTTGCAATCGAAATGACCGGAATGCCTAAACCAAGCCGCCTCAATTCCTCCAGCGCGAAACTCAACTGCCCCGCCCCGCCGTCGATTATTATCAGGTTTGGCATGTCCAGACCTTCCTTAAGAAGCCTTGAATACCGCCGCCTGACAACTTCACCAATCACCCTAAAATCATCAATCCCGTCGACCGAGCGAATCTTAAACCTTCGGTAGTTGTTCTTGTCAGGGATTCCGCCCCTAAACTGCACCATCGAGCCGACAACTGAAGTCCCGGAAAGGTGAGAGATGTCAAAGCACTCGATGACTTTTGGGGTTTCGGGCAGGCAGAGTTTTTCCTCAAGCGCCCCGACTTTTTTCAGGTTGCCATAAAAAGTTATCTCGGCGTTTTTTCTGACAAGCTCAAGCAGTTCCTTTTTCTCACCCTTTTTTGGGACTATTATTCTTGCCTTCCTGCCCGCAATTTTTGACAAAAACCCCCCAAGCCCTTTCTCAACAGCTTCTGGTGTAATAATCTCCTTTGGAACCGGCTTTTCTGAATAGTATCGCGCCAGGAACTCCTCGAGGAAGTTTTCCGAATATTCGAATGAGAACTCCTCCTTGTTTGTAAGCGTCCCCTTGTAGATGTTGAAGACTAAGAGGTGCACCCGGTTGACCCTGACAAGGTAATTCAAAATGTCCTCGTCGTACTTTCGCTCCCGCTCCACAACCTGCCTTTCGTTGAGCCGCCCGATTGCCGAAATCCTGTTTCGGATAAGATGCGCATTTTCGTATTCCTGCTTCTTAGACGCATCTTTCATCTCGCCCTTCAGTTCTTCCAATACCTCCTTTGTCTGCCCCTTGAGGATTTTTCTGATTTTGGAGATGCTGATATAGTTTTATTAATAGAGAATAATAACAGGAAACAAATTATTTTTATTGAGGCAAAAGTTAAAAATTGTCAAACAGCTTGCTGGAATATTTTTGATGAATT
>JBNGEE010000104.1:0-3011 GCA_049975565.1 Candidatus Aenigmatarchaeota archaeon | reverse complement strand
CGTGCTTCTTGTTGCAGAACTGCCCCGCGCCGCAGTCGGAGTCCTTTGCGCAATGGAAGTCGATTTTGAAAGTTGCCGTTCTTTCCGCCGCGTTTCCTGCGGCATCAGCCGCCTTCACCCAAACGGTGTACGTCCCTTCGCTCTCAAAAACCTCCGGGTTATTCACGCTCGCCTCTGAGTATGGGTTAGGGTCGAGGTTGTCCGATACGCCATAGGAGAAGGTCACGGCATAACGGTATGTCTCCTTGTCGGCGACCCCGTTAAGGGTAATTTCCGGAGGGGTGTTGTCTATGTAGAAACTCACGCTCTCCCGTGTGGTGTGGCCGAGCCAGTCTTTCGCCTCCACTTCAAGGGTGTGCGGGCCTTCGGTTTCGATAACGGTTCCGGCTTCGTAATCCCTGCCGTCAAGCCTCAGGGAATGGGACTTAAGCCACGCGTCTTTTATCTTCACCTCCGGCGCGAAGGACTGGTAAAACCCGCCATCTTCCACATTCAAAAACCTGATTTCAGTCGGGGTGTTGTCCGAAAGCACAAAGGCGACTGCCGAGCCTTTAAGCCCTTTCGTGTCATAGGCGACCGCGTCAATCCTGTGTACCCCGTCTCCATGCCCGGTCGTGTCCCAGGAGAAGCTTTCCTCATCAGAGACTTCCTCCCCGTCAATCAGTATAATCTGGCTTAACAGGTTTGAGTCTTCGACGAGGACATTAATTTCTACAGTGCCCTCCGCGTAAGCCGGCGTATCAATCGAGACTCTTGGCGGCAGGTTTTTGACATAAAGGTCAAAAAGAGTGTCTGCCGGCGTGTAGCCGCCGTCTCCCGCAAATGCCGCGGAGACTTCGTGGCGCCCATCATCAAAACCGGCAGGAATCTTAAAATCCAGGGCGGCGGCCCCGTCGCTTCCCGTAACGGCAGTCCCCAAAGTTTCGCCCTCAAGCCCGAACATGACAGTTTTTCCCCCAAGCGGCCCGGAAGGTGAATGGAGGGCGGCATTTAGTGTGACAGTCTCGCCCGCCTCTCCGGAGACATAAGGTGCGCTTATCATTGCAGGCTCTCTTGTTTCCTCAAAAAGAGGCACAACCGTATATTGTAATGCCTTTTTCACCGCGTCTTCGGGCTCGGCCCCCAAGTCAAGCCTTTCCTGAGCGTTTTTTTGGATTGCCCCGAAATTGAGGATGTAGACATCGGCTCTCCCCGTGTCTGTCGGGGCTTCGCTAATCTCATAGACACCCTGCTGGACGATTATGTTTTCGGTCCCGTTCTTGAGCACAACCGGCCGCTCGAGCGTGAGGTTGTAGGTGCCAGAAGCTGTTCCCTTAAGGACAAGGACAAAGTTGTCCGTGTCGGTCGGGAAAGTTGCCATCTTTACGTGCCCGTCCTCGTAGTAGGCGGACTCAAAAATCTCCGTGTCAAAACCGCCCGAATTGTTCGGCCCGACATGCCTCCCCAGAGAATCATACACGTGCACCTCGACCGGAGAGTGCACAATTATCTTTGTCTGGCCGATGTAGAGCTCCATCGGGTCGATGCTGAAAACCTCTCCCTCGAAGATGTCCTGGCGGCAGTCTATGATGCCGCCGCAGGGGATTTTGAAGTCGGAAAGGTCGACCGAGATGTTCGCCTCGAGGACGATTTTCGAGGACTCGATTCTAAACACCGGGGAGAAGGCTTTGAGGCCCCGGTAATCCAAATCCTTTCCGTCCGAAATCCTCGGGAAAAGCGAGCGCACGCTCTGGTGTGGCTCGAAGTCGCCGATTGACGCCGCCGCCTCTCCCAGAAGCCCGACCTCGCTAAGCTCAGGCACGGGAAGCGAAACCCCGAAGCCATCGCACCCGTCGGGAGTGCAGATCTCTCCCGTGGCAGAAGCGTCCACATCGAAAACAAATCTTGACGTGACCCCCGGGACCATCGCCTGCGGGCCGGCGATTCTTAAGTTTACCCCCGCGTCGGCTGTCGGGCTGATGTTGAGCTTCGCGTCGACCGTTGCGTCGAAAGTCAGGAGAATCAAATCGATAAATAAGTCCTTCGAAAACCCGAGAATCGTGTCCTTTAGCCCGAGGCTTGAGGAGCACCCGAACTGGTCGGGAAGGGTGTTTCCGAAAGTTTCGGTGTCCATGTCGTAGTACTTCAGAAAGCTTCCCTTGCAGTCGATGTCCTGCCCGATTCCGGGGGTGTATGCGTGCCCTCCGAACAGGGTCGAAATCTGCGCGTAGCTGTCGTTTACCTCGTCAATCGGGCCCTGCGAGTAGATGCCGTCAAGGCGGAGCGCGAACTCGTTTGCCTCGACGACCTGTGAAAGCATCCCGACAAGCTCCGGGTCATCTCCGATGAAGGGGAGGTCCTCTATCCTCTGCGTGAGGTTGATTTCATATTCGGGGTAAACCTGCTCGAGGACAGGCTCGTCCGTGCCTGTCACATAAGTTTGCACCACCGTGCCGTTGTCGTACCATGTGTTCAGGTCTATCCCAAGCTCGGAGTCGATGAGGGTGGCGGTCGAGGGGTAGAAAGCGAGGCTGTCAGGAAAAAAGCGCGTCATCCATATGTCATCAGTTTCTATGTAGCCGGGGCATGTCTTTTGAGGGTCGTGGCCTGCCGCGTTGTCATCATAATCGTAGTAGTCTTCGTAGAAGTCGTAGGGGAATGAGTTTAGGCGGCGCAAAAGCTCGAAGGCGGGCCCCTCAACGCATCCGGGCAGGGGCTCGAGGACGGTAATATAGTCCGTCTTGGTTTCGGTGTCGCTACCTTCGCTGTTGGATGCAGTGAGGGTCACCGTGTAGGTTCCGGGGCTGAGGTATGTGTGGGTCGGGTTTTGTTCGGATGAGGTTTCTCCGTCCCCAAAGTCCCAATTCCATGAATTGGGGCTGTTTTGTGTAAGGTCTGTGAATTGGACTTTTAGAGGCATGCCCCCTTCTGTTACTGATGCCTCAAAGTCGGCTATTGGGGAAAGTCCTGAAAGTGAGGCTTCGGCGTAGCCTATTTGGGTATTTTTAGGACCGGCACCAACATACCATATT
>JBNGEE010000103.1:0-3032 GCA_049975565.1 Candidatus Aenigmatarchaeota archaeon | reverse complement strand
CTCTTGTCCCGGGCGAGCTTTTTTTCGTGTTTCGACGCCGGGAATGCGGTGCGTGAACTTGTGCAGCGGCCGGACGAACCTGCAGGGCAGGACAAGGCCGACTATGAGGGCGGTGAGAAACTGCAGCCCGAAATCAGGGAAAAAGGGGTTCGAGAAGGTTATGGCTACATATAATAATACCGTTTCCAGCGTGCTCAACATAATTTTTTCGAGACAGCGACCAAGGAGGCTTCCTGAATAATTTTGTATTTTTGCTTATATAACGGACAGCTTTTGAAATATTGGCGTTGGCCGATATTGTAGGCTTTAATATATCCTTGCGGATATATATTTTCAACTTTCGAAATCAATATATATGATAAAAAACATAGTTAAGTTAGGTATTAAAAAGCAGTTTGGCGACTGCTTTTTAAAAGCGTGAGTTTTTGAAATCTAGGCAATTTCAATAAATATATAGTGTCAGAAAACTATATATTTTTTTCCGTAGGGGAAAATATAGTTTCGACGCTATAGAACAAAAAAAGAGGCAAAAAATGAGCATACAGGATCTATTCGAATCGACGTTCGGAAACGAAAAGAAGAGCAGTTCAGCGTTTGAGAGCTTCAGCGGTACCGGCAGCACAAGCACATACGAGAAGGAGAAGGTTTCCGTAAGGGACCTTCAGGAAGAGATGAAAGCGGAGTTCGGCATAGAAAACTACACGCCAAAGATTCTTGTCGTCGGATGCGGAGGAATGGGGTCAAACGTGATCTCAGGCCTTACAGAGACGGGAATCCTTGGGGCAAGAACAGTTGCCGTAAACACTGACGCAGCGCACCTCGTGATGACCAAGTGCGACAAGAGGATACTGGTGGGAAGAGACCTTACGAAGGGCCTTGGCGCCGGCGGCGAGCCGCATGTAGGCGCGAAGGCGGCGGAAGAAAACAAGAATGAGTTGAGAGAGCTAGTCAAGGGAGCCAACATGGTTTTCATGATAGTTGGCCTTGGCGGAGGAACAGGGACAGGGGTTGCGCCTGCAATCGCAAAGCTTGCAAAAGAGCAGGGCGCAGTCGTAATAGCCGCGGCTACTTTGCCATTCCAGATTGAGGGCGCGAGAATGGGAAAGGCCGAGGAAGGTCTATACAACCTTCGGCAGGCTTGCGACACGGTAATCGTGATCGAGAACCAAAGGCTCCTCGACTTCGCGGGAAACAGGCCGCTAAAGGAATCCTTCAAGCTCTGCGACCAGGTAATCGGGCAGATGGTAAAGGGAGTTACTGAGACTATCTCTCAGCCGTCTCTGGTGAACCTGGACTACGCGGACGTGAGAACCATCATGAGGTCGGGAGGCGTGTCAACTATCGGCATCGGAATAGCGAACTCTTCGGACAAGGCAAAGGAAGCGGTGAAGCAGGCTTTGAGCCACCCGTTGCTTAACGTGGATTACTCGGGCGCAACAGGCGCACTAATCCAGGTAATCGGCGGCAACGACTTAAGGCTTGACGAGGTAAACGAGATAGGACAGACCGTTTCAAAGCACCTGTCGCCGGAAGCGCAGACAATATGGGGGGCAAGGATATTGGACGAGTACGAAGGCAAAATCCAGGTAATAACAATCGTCACCGGAGTAAAGTCGCCATTCATTCTTGGCCCTACCGAGGAGAAAAAAGCCGGAGAAATCCAGACCGAACACTCTCACAACCTTGGAATCGAGGTATACAGATAGAATTTTTTATTTTTCTATTTATTTGATTGTTTTAGAGTTAGCTGTCTCCCAAAAAGGCTATTTCACGGCGGGGGTTACCACCGACAGACCCCCACAAGCTCGAACTGCCTCAGTTCCCTCGAGTAGTCCTTCGAGCCGTCCACAATCTGTATTTCCGAGCCGCAATCCATAGCGGCCTTGAGGACGTTTTCGTATTTCTTAACGAAGTCGCTTAAAACCAGGACCCTTGCCGCCCGCTCAGGCGCTTTTGCGACGTCCAGGCCGTAGCACGCCTTTTCCGGGGCCTTTTTAATTTCGGCCATGATTTCGGTTACCGCCTTCCTTTCGGCGTCTTCCCGCTGCTTTTCGAAAACCTCCTTAATCACGCTTCTCTTTAGCGCTTCCTCAAACCCTGCCGTGCCTGTAGAGGCCAGTTGGTCGAGAAACACATTCTCGGTTCTGTCAAGGAAGCCCGCCACCTTGTCTTTGGCCTTGTCCGGCCCGGCAATTAATATATAACCCTCTCCGGCCCTCAAGATTTTGTTGGCGACCTCCTTGAAATATTCCGTTTCCCTGCCCTTTGACTGGATTTCCTCGAAGGGCTGGATTTTGCCGCCCCGGAGGTTTCCGAGGCTCGCCCTGCTCCTGTCGCAGACGCATACGAGCGCCTCCCTTTTTGCCGGCTTTGGGATGTTTTCAAGGGGCCCGACCACTTTTGTCTTTTCGTTTAGCTTGAGGTAGAAGGAGTGGTGCTTGTGCCGTTCCTCGCCTTCCGTAATCTTTCCGGTGACCCTCACCTTGTTGCCTTCCCAGGAGAGCTTTTCCGCGCTTATTCCGAGACAAACCGGCTTTTTCTTCCCTTTGATGACTTCCCTACCCCTGCAGATTATTTTTGTCCGCAGGGTCTTTTGCCAAAGGACGAGGCCACCCACTGAGATATAGAGATACCACAGGTCATTTAATTTTTCCGGCACGAGGGTCGTTTCATCCTTCTCCCGGGCGATTATTTTCATAATTAATGTAAGTTGGCAATTAGAATTAAAAATGCGGACCCGAGCGGATTTTCATTCATATTTCTGCGAAGCAGGAATCTGCCTCTTTGGGGTTGTTAGACCTTTCTTGCGAGAAAGGGATGACTTTGAACCGCCGACCTTTTGCTGTCTCCGAAGCTTTTAGAAAAGGCTTCAGCCAAAAAACCCTATCTTCGCCTTCGGCTCGATAGGTTTACCGATTTGGCCTCTATATCAGTTGCGAAGCAACGAATCTCCCTTTCTTTGGCGTTGAGGCTTTTTCTTCGCAAGAAAAAGCTTCATAGGAGGCAAACGCTCTATCCAAACTGAGCTACGG
>JBNGEE010000102.1:0-3044 GCA_049975565.1 Candidatus Aenigmatarchaeota archaeon | reverse complement strand
CTTGAAGAGAGGGCGAAAATGGGTATCGCCTTGGGATTTCAGCAGCCGACGGACATTCCCGGAATCACTCTTCGCCGGCTCCTAAAAATCTGCTCGAAAAAGGAGGACTTCAGCGAGTACGAAATGCACTTAATCTCAAAATTTCACATGGCGGATTTTCTTGACAGGGACATCAATGTGCACTTTTCCGGGGGCGAGAAAAAGCGCGCGGAAGTCCTCCAGATTCTTTTCATGAAGCCGAAATTGCTCCTGTTAGATGAGCCGGATTCGGGAGTGGATATAGAGAGCTTAAAGCTGATTGCGACCGAAATCCAGGAATATATCTCCAAAACGGGTGCTATGGCAATTTTAGTCACCCACCAGGGAAATGTCCTCAATTACATTGATTCCCAAAAAGGGTGTGTGCTGATTGGCGGGAAGGTCGCCTGCCACGAGGAGCCAAAAAAGATTTTCGAGATTGTGTCAAAAGAAGGATATGGCGCCTGCATAAAATGCGAATATGGAAAGGAGAGAAAACACTGATTTGGGGCTGCAAGGCGACATCTTTGAGATGGCGAAGTCCTGCGGAATAGAATCTAAGTGGTGCAGCGGGAGCTATATCTTCGCGGACAAAAAAAAGGTTTTCGGGCGACTAAACGAGAAATATAGGGGGGCCGCGGAAATTCTTGACATAAACGACGCGCTGGAGAAATACGGCGGGCTCGGGGACTTTTACTGGAAGCTCGTCAGCCCGGACAAAAACGAATACACCAGAATGGTTTCCGTTCCCAATGGGGGGTATTTCATAAGGGTTTTTGAGGGCCGGTCTCTTGAGCTGCCGCTTGAGAGTTGCATAATCCTTCGCAGGGGCGAGGAACAGTTTCTCCACAATATCGTGATTGCCGAGCCGGGAAGCTCGGTCACGATAATGAGCGGCTGCACTGCCCACGAATCTCTCAGGGCGGCGCTTCACGTTGGGGTTTCTGAGTTTTTCGTCGGCAAAAACGCCAGCGTAAGCTTCACCATGGTCCACAACTGGACCGAAAACTCGGTAGTACGACCGGCAACCGCCGTAAATGTGGAGGAAGGCGGAAAGTACCTCAGCAACTACCTGTGCCTAAAACCAGTAAAAGACCTGCGAACTTTTCCCAAGGTCATATGCGAAAAAGGGGCACAAGCGATTTTCAAATCGGTCCTTTACGGCAAGGGAAACTCCTCAATTGAAATCGGAGAGGATATCGAGCTCAGGGGGGAAGACAGCCGCGCGGAAATCACTTCAAGAAGCGTTCTGGAGGACTCCGCAAAGATTATCACAAGGGGGCGGATTCTTGGCTTAGCCAAAGCGAAGGGGCACATCGAGTGCAACGGGATTTTGCTCTCGGACCGGGCGGAACTTCGGTCAATTCCCGAAATCGCAGCAAGGAACCCTGAGGTCGATTTGTCCCACGAGGCGGCAATCGGGAAAATCGCAGAGAAGGAACTGCTCTACCTTATGTCACGGGGTCTGTCCAGAGAAGAGGCCACAAACCTGATTGTGCGGGGCTTTATGAAGCTGCCCGGAATGGGGCTTCCTGAGTGGATTGAAAGGGAGATTTCGGGTTAATGCCAATTGCCGCCAAATAGTGACTATATTCAGAAATATATTTCTGTGCGGGTAAATTATGGCCGTTTTTCGGGCCCAAGGTGGCAAAAATGAGGATACTCGCGGTTTCGGACACGCACGGGAATGTGGAGTCGGCAAAATCCCTTGTAAATGCCGTTGCCGGGAAAAAATATGACGCGGTAATTTTTGCCGGGGACTTCACGAGTTTTGAGGATGTGCAAAAACTCTACGAGGCGATTATGGGTGAGCTATGCAAAATCGGCGCTCCTGTTTATTATGTCTTTGGCAACCGCGACCGCCTCTTCGACGGCTTCGGGCTTGGCATTTCCGCAATGCCAAAACCGGTAAAGCCAATATTTCTCGGGGAAGGGAAGTTCGAAATAGGAGATGGGATTTTCATAACCGGCGACCCGGAGCTTGTTGACGGGAGGACGATTTTTGTGAGCCATCGCTTCGGCCGCCTCCTCGAAAGCGCGCTTTTGCACATAGAAGGGCATATTCACTACGGCATCCGCTACAAAAATTACATAAACCTCGGCTTCCTTTTCCGTGACGACTTCCACGCAGAGACCGAGGGCCTCGGCTGCTACTGGGAGATTGAGATAAAAGACGGGAAAGTCAAAAAGGCCAAGTGGCACAATCTGGGGATTATGAAGCCCTTAAAGTGCAAAGTCCACAAAAGATTCGAGTTCGCCGTGCCCGAGGAGTGGGTGGTCTGCCCGCTTTGCAAGGGCGACTATGAATTGGAGTGGAAGGTTTTTTTCGGGGGCGAGGTTCCGTTATAATGAATACCCCTATTATCGCGGGTCTTGGAATACTAGTTACTGCACTTCTTTGGACTGTTCTGGATACAGACCCTCCAGAGGTTCTGGTTGAAGCTTCATTATATCAGACTGCGGGGGAAAATGTTCAGGATGTAGAAGCCAAACAGATTCTCGATAAAACCCATAAGGTATCCCTATCTTCTTCTGCGTTGGCGCTACTATTGGCCGTTCTTCTGATTGTGTTTGGATTGTTGAAATGGATTGGCTAGGAAATCTCACCCTTAAGCTTCTCAATCCTGTCCCGGAGTTCAATCGCCTTTTCGAAGTCAAGGGTTTCTGCGGCTTCCTTCATTTTCGCCTCAAGCTCAACAATCATATTCGGGATTTCGCTCTTCGGGATGTGCTTTGTTGATTTGATTTTCGCCTGGCTTTCGGGGACGGCTTTCATGATGGTCTTAGGCATAATCCCGTGCGCCTTGTTGTAGGCCACCTGGATATGCCGCCGACTTTCTGTCTCCCCAATCGCCTTTTTCATCGAGTCTGTCATGTTGTCGGCGTAGAGGATGACTCTCGCGTTCACATTTCTTGAAGCCCGCCCGATAATCTGAATCAGGCTTCGGGCATCCCTCAAAAAGCCCTCCTTGTCGGCGTCAAGAATCCCGATAAATCCAAGTTCAGGTATATCCAATCCCTCCCTC
>JBNGEE010000101.1:0-3046 GCA_049975565.1 Candidatus Aenigmatarchaeota archaeon | reverse complement strand
TTTTTGGGGTCGGACTTTGAAAGCTCGAACGGGTCGGTTGTGGCAAAGACCGAAATCAGGTGGTCGATGGTGTCCACCCGGCACTTCATATATTTCATCGGAAAGAAAGCCGCCTGCTCTTCTGTCGAAATCTCAAAGAAGTCTTTCATAATGCCGTCGGGCAGAAACTGGAGTATCGGGTGGGCTCCTGCCTTGAGGACCGCACGTTGCAGGCTCACAAGAAGGGGCTTTGCGCACTCCGGAACCTGCAAAAGCACGACTTCGCCCGGCTTTACGCCTTTGCCCTTCCAGAGCGCGAAGTTTACCAGCAAATCCGCGTATTTGTCGAGGATTTTCCGGGAAGGTGTATAAGTCATAATCAGCCTTTTACAAACAAAAAGCAATGGCAGTGGCCGTCTTTCTCAATTTCCTCCCTGTGAAAAACGCAGGGGCAGATGATTTTTTTGTCCTCCTCGGCGTTTCCGGTTACCCTTCGGCAGGGGCAGTACCTTTCCCCGTTTTTCTCCTCTACATCAAGCATCCTCTTGATTACTCCCTTCACGACGGCCTCGTTGGGGTTTAGCTTGAATCCCTCCTTTTTTGCGTATTCCCGGTATTCTTCGATAAGTTTTTCGATTTGCTCGTCGGTTGCCATAATGGAATTCGGGCAAAATGATAAATATCCCTAAGCAAAAACATGGGCCCGAGCGGACTTTCGATTAGCCAATTTCACGGTGTTATCCTGCGCAGCAGGAATCTCCCTTTCTTGGGGGTTTCGGACCTTCTTTCGGGAAAGAAGGGCTGAATTCGAACCGCCGACCTTCTGGTTTCTCCAAAGCCGCAGAAAGTTATAGGTCGCGAAGCGACGAATCTCCCTTTCTTTTGGCTGAAAGCTTTTCTTTCGGGAAAGAAAAGCCTTCACCGAAGCCAGACGCTCTATCCAAGCTGAGCCACGGGCCCATAATAGAATAACTTAATTTTAATGCCGATAGTTTAAGCAAGAGGTTTGTATTTCTCCATGGACATTTCTTCGCGAATCTCCTCCAGAAGTGCTTCGTATGTGGCACAAACTGCCAGCCCAAGTCTTTGGGTGTACTCCTTGGGGGATATTATGTTTTGCTCCGAAATCCGGTCAGGCACACACGTCCTATATCTGACGCCGCGGCCCAGGTTTAACCCAAGAATGATGGTGCAGTCTTTCGTAGGTATCGCATATATGCTAAAATTCCTTTGGAAATAGCCCTCTCCAACACCATGTATTTTTCCCAAATTCAGCATTTCACACGCATCCTGGTAGCAAATCGCCAGTTTTAATGGGTTTTTGGGTGGCTCTTCATATCCTGTTTGAGACAATATATTTTCTTGCTGCAGTAAATCCAACACTACTCGTCCCTTTGCCATACAGTAACTACCCTTAAGTTAATATATATACTTTACACAAGCTCTGTTTTGTCCCTTTTTTTCATAAAGGCCTCCAAAATCTCTTGGCTTGGCCCGAAAATCCGCTCGGGAATCTTGTTAAGCGAAAACCAGCCCCATTTCGTAATCTCGTCAGGCTCCATCACTTTCGCCTCGCCCTCGAAATCCCTGCAAAGAAACCCGATTGTGACAAAGTGGGCGCCATACCCTATATCGTCAGCTACGCTTATGATCTCCAGGTCGGCCTTCTCGAGCAAAATCCCCGTCTCCTCGAAAACCTCCCTGACAGCCGCCGCCCTGAGCTTTTCGCCGAATTCGACTTTGCCGCCGGGCATCGTCCACGTCCCCTCGCCGTGAAGTTCGCTTTTCGCCATTTTTGGGTCCTCATGCCGCCGCCCTAAAAGGACTTTATTGCCTTTCAGGAGCATCACACCTACACCTACCATTGGCTTTTGATTTTTTGGCATAATCTTATCCTATAAAATTCAAGGGAAAGACCCTCAAGAGCCTGATTCCCGAGTAATTCTGCTCTTGGGCCGCTTGGGCTACGTAGTCCAGCATATAATCCGTCTGCCTCATTATTATATTCATGGGCTCTTCATAGCGTCTTGCCGCCGCGCAGGGGGATATTCTTTCCGGCTCTGTTTCCGCATAAAATTTCGTGAAGAAATCGGCCCCCTCCCTTTCTGCCAGTTCTCCTGCAAGGCGATAAATGTCTGGCCTTAGGTAGAAATTTGCCTCCGAAGACCTGTGCCTCCCCCCGTTTCCCTCTATTCCGTTGTTCTTTAGGGAAAAATACACGGGCAGAACTTTTCTTTCCTCTTCGCTTTCTGAAGGGCCTTGTTTGGGAAGGCCGCCTTTAGTTGCTACTCTCATTATCCAATAACTGCAAAAATCATAAGTCTTTAAACGCCACCGTAGGCTAACTTTACATAAATTTCCATTAAAATTATGCACTGGGCGGACAGTTTTGCAAAGGAAATCACAGAAACCCGAAAGAAGGATGAATTTGTTGTAGAGAGCGGGATAACCCCCTCAGGCGTCGTCCACATTGGGAACGCAAGGGAAGTCATGACCCAGCTTTTCGTGCACCTCTCCCTCCAAAAGCTCGGCAAAAAGTCGCGCTTCCAGTATATGTGGGATGATTTTGACAGGTTTCGGAAAATCCCGAAAGGGGTTGACAGGAGCTTTGAGGAGCACATAGGTAAGCCTGTCTCAAAGGTTCCCGACCCTTTCGGCTGCCACAGCTCATATGCCAACCACTTCAAGGCGAAAATGGAGGAGGAAATGAAGATTTTGGGCATTGAGATGGATTACCTTTCAGCCACCGAACTCTACGAAAAGTGCGCTTTTGCAGAAAACATCAGGTTGGCCCTCGAAAAGACAGAGCAGATAAAGGAAATCCTAAACAGGCGGCGAAAGGAGGATTTGGCTGAGGATTGGCTCCCGATTGAGTTATACTGCGAAAAATGCGGAAAGGACAGCACACATACAAAATACCTTGGCGGCTACGAGGTGGAATATTCTTGCGACTGCGGCTTTTCAAACAAAATCGACTTTAGAAAGATAGGTATTGTAAAATTAAAGTGGAGGGTTGACTGGCCGAGCAGGTGGGCTTTTTTTGGGGTGGATTTTGAGAGTTCAGGAA
>JBNGEE010000100.1:0-3105 GCA_049975565.1 Candidatus Aenigmatarchaeota archaeon | reverse complement strand
GTTTAGCTATCTCAAGGAGGACCTCAAAAAAAGCGGGCTGAGGTATACCTCTGAGGAGTATCTCTCGCTCTCGCTTCTGGCCTCCATCGTGCTTCTGGCAATAGAAATACCAATCCTTACTTTCATTCTCTCATTTTTCACTCACGTTGTCTGGGCGCTTCTCCTCTCAATAGCTATTTCCTGCTCGATTACGGTCACGATATTCCTTATTTTCACGACATACCCACGGACCCAGTACAGCGAAGTCGCGTCGAAGATAGAGAAGGGCCTGCCATTTTCCGTGAGCTACATGGCCGCTGCGGCATCGTCTGATTCTCCCCCCATCGAAATTTTCCGCTCTGTCACGAAGCTCGACGAGTATCCTGAACTCAAGGAGCAGACGCTCAACGTCATAAGGGACGTCGAGGGCCTTGGCATGGATATTAGTGGGGCGCTGAGGAGGGAGGCCAAGAGAACCCCCTCAAGGCAGTTCAAGGAGCTCCTTGCGGGAATAGACTCGACTATGAGGACCGGCGGCGACCTTGTGCTTTTCCTCAACAACCGGGCAAACACCCTCTTTACGAATTACCAGAGAAGGATAAAGGAATACTCAAACCTCCTCTCAATGATTGTCGAAATCTACATCACAGTCGTTGTCGTGGGCTCGATATTCTTCACCATACTCTCGACTGTCATGTCTATGATGGGTGGAGCAGGCGATATTCTCCTGCTGCAGTTCTTCATCTCCTTTATAATAATGCCTATTATATCCATATCCCTCGCCTACTACATCAAAATGGCCGCACCATGAGCCGCAAAAAACGATTGGGAAAGGACCTTACGGAAAACCAAAAGACACTCATATACTCTGCTCTGGGCTCAGTATTTTTCGTAATAATCGGCTTTGTTGCCGCCGCGGTCTACGGAAACATCAACTTCCTCTACGACTTCGCGGTTATCTCTGTGTTCGTATTCGTGCTGCCGATTTTTTTCGTAAAGTACCTGCATCTTCGGGAAATAAAAGAGTGCGAGAAGTACTTCCCAAATTTCCTCGACGACCTCCGGGAAGCCAAAAACAGCGGCGTATCATTTCCGCAGGCCATACTTAACTGCCGGGGGGAATACAGTTCCTTAAACAAGCACGTCAAAAAGCTACAGCAAGACATCAGCTGGGAGATAAGCATTGACGACGCCCTAATGCATCTGCGAAAAAGCATGGAGGACAGCCAGATACTCTCAAGGAGCATATCCATCCTTCTCGAAACCTACCGCTCCGGGGGGAACGTCGAGAACATTTTAACGACGCTTAGGGGCTCACTAATAAAAATCATGGAAAGCGAGACCTACAGGAAGTCCCTGATGCAGCAGCACGTCATGATGATGTACGGGATATTCCTGATGTACCTTGCCCTCATCATACTTCTCGGGCACTTCCTGATTCCCATGCTCGAGGACATGAGCGCATCGAGCGTAAGCAGCGATCTGGGGGGGATGTCCCTTATGAGCGCCGCATCTCCGTGCGAAAGCTGCAACGACCGGCTTTGTGCTGTCCTGTGCTCATTTTTCGGCGTAATCAGCGGGATGTTCGGGTTCGGCACAGAGCCCCTCCCAATGTATTACAAGTCGCTTTTTTTCTGCATGGTGATGGTACAGGGAATGTTCACCGGATTACTCGCAGGCCAAATTTCGGGAAAAAGCTGGGTCGAAGGGCTAAAGCACGGCATGATTATGATGCTCCTCGGATTTATAGTGATAATGCTCGCAAACATGATGAGCCTCTTTTAAAATGATTCCCAAAAAGCCAGGTCAGGTCAACGTGTATTTCATGATAAGCATTGCGCTTTTCGTTTCGCTTTCGGTCTACCTGCTCTATTTCATGATCAACTACTACCCCTCCAAATACGATAGCATAAGGCTCAACTCCCTGCAGAGCAAGGCATACGTCATATCGGAACTTCTGGTGAAAGACGGGGGATACCCTCCGGAATGGAGCGAAAGTGACGTCTTAAGGCTTGGTATTGCCTCGGATTTCTACGAGCTCAACCAGACGAAAATCAGCCGCCTCGAAAGTCTCTGTGAGCAGTTCAACGAAGAGAAAAGACGGCGGCTTTTCAACGCCACGGGGCTTGAAGACCAGGAACTCGAAATAGACATATACTACATGAACCTAACCCCTGTTTTGGAGTGCCGGCCTACGGGAAACACGAGTATGGAGGCAGAGTATCTAAAAAAGCGGGTCGCGGAAATCAAGAGGATTGCAACCCTCGAGGGCGAGATTGTAGAGGTGATTGTGTATGTCGGATAAGCCCAAAATTCGGGGGGTCGTAGAGGGTCGCAAAGGATTCATAAGAGTCATAGAAATAATGATATTCGCGTTCATGCTCTTCTCGGTGCTTCTCCCTAACTTCTTTCGCTACAGCGACCATAACGACTGGGGAGACACCAAAAACCAGATCTTAAGCCACGACCTGCTCTTCGCCCTCGAGAAAAAAGGCCTTTTGGACGAAATACTCGTTTCCGAACCGATAACTGACAAGCCAAACCTGATGCTCGCCCACGAATACGACATAGAGATCCTCAAAAACCTGTCCGAAAAGATATTCCCCGTCACATACGACTTCGAGTATGAGGTCAAAAATGCCGCCGCCCCGAGGATATCTGTCGGATGCGTCTGCACGGAGGACGAGGAAGACTGGCTAAAAAGCAGGATACTTACCCCCTCTTATCCCACCTACGAGTTTTCGGTCAAAAGAATCGGGCTTGAAAACCTCTCGGGAACGTTCGACACGTTCGTGATTTTCGGGCAGGAAAACCTTGTCTTTTACACAAACAGCATATACGAAAAATTGCAGGAAGGTAAGGGGTTCGTTCTGGTAACGAGCTTTGACTCGGCGCCCGACGAGATAACCGCGGAGCTTTTCGACGTAAACTACATAGGGGGGGATTTCGAAGACCGAAGCCTCTATTTCAGCAACATTTCCGACCCGCTGACATCCGGAATCGCAAAGAGGTTCAACTCGAATATCCTCCGGCTTGAAACTTCGGGGGCGGGCCTCTCCGGAGAAATCGGCCTCGGAGAAAATAATTATGACCTGATCCAGAGGACTGAATATCACTGTATAAACA
>JBNGEE010000099.1:0-3123 GCA_049975565.1 Candidatus Aenigmatarchaeota archaeon | reverse complement strand
CTCGAAAAAGGGGACATAATCGGGTTCATGGAAAAAAACAAGCCGGAGATAGACCGGATTATAAACCATTACCTGCCCGAAAAAATAGATAGCGAGTGGATGGATTTTGTCTTTGGAAAGCCGAGGTACGAGTACAGCATTGAGGCCGCCCAAAAGGCGCTGGTCGACCCTATAAGAGACCTCCTCGAGCGCGGCGGGAAAAGGTGGCGGCCCGTTCTTTTTTTGCTCACCGCGTGCGCCGTCGGCGGGGACTACAAAAAAATAAAGGAGATTGTCGTGATACCAGAGATTATCCACAACGGCACGCTCATGATTGACGACATCGAGGACATGGGCGAGCTTCGGAGGGGCCGGCCCTGCACCCACAAGATTTTTGGCGAGGACATCGCTATTAACGCGGGCAACTTCATGTATTATTTCCCGCTCATCGCTCTGATGAAAAACCGGGACAGGTTCAGCCCGGAGATTCTTGCAAAAGCGTACGAACTATATGCCTTGGAAATGATAAAATTATCCCTCGGCCAGGCGACAGATATTTTCTGGCACCGTGGCAACGCCGACCGGATTGAGGAAAGAGAGTACCTGCAGATGTGCGCGTACAAGACCGGCTGCCTCGCGAGGATGTCGGCAAAGCTCGCGGCGATTCTTTCGGGGTGCGGCGGGGAAATCACCGAAAACATCGGGAGGGTCGCCGAGGCGATTGGCGTCGCCTTCCAGATTCAGGATGACATTTTGGATATCACACTAAGCAAAGAGGACAGAAAGAGTTTTGGAAAGCCCTTTGGAAATGACATCAAGGAAGGCAAAAGGACTTTGATGGTGATCCGCACGCTCGAAAAGGCGACAGAAAAGGACAGGAGCCGCCTGCTCGAGATTCTTGACAGGCACACAGACGACCTCGAGGAGCGGGCAGAGGCAATCGGAATCATCGAAAAGTACGGGGCTATTGATTATTCCAAAGAGCGGGCGCGCCAAATCGTGAGGGACGCATGGGTGGAGACTGACGAGCTTTTGGAGGAAAGCCCCGCCAAAGACAAGCTAAAGGAGTTTGTGAATTACCTGATTGAACGGAAAGTTTAGACACCCGATTCTGACTTATTCATTTCTTAAGAGAATCTATTGTGCAGAATGGAAATTGCGGCGATGATTCTTACGGTTCTCGGCCTGTGCCTTTTTGAGACAATCAGCAGCATAGACAACGCCATTATCAATGCCGAAGTCCTCTCCACGATGAAGGAAAAATATCGGAAATTGTTTCTGCTCTGGGGGATTTTGATTGCGGTCTTTCTCATAAGGGGGGCCCTCCCATGGGCGATTGTCTGGCTCACGACACCCGGAATCGGGCCGATGGAAGCGCTCACAAGCGCGCTTTCGGGCGACGCCGAAGTCATCGCGGCAATCGAGGCGGCCAGCCCCGTCCTTTTGATGGCCGGCGGAATGTTTCTCGTCTTTCTCTTCTTCAACTGGCTTTTTCTGGAGCCAAAGCACTACGGCCTAAGGGGCGAGAGGGCACTTGGGCGGCAGGGCGTCTGGTTTTACGCTGTGGTCTCAATCCTTCTGACAGTAATCGTCTGGCAGGCGATAAAGACAAACCCCCTGATGGCTCTGGGGGCGGTCACGGGCTCGACCGCCTTTTTCATCGTGCACGGATTTCGGCAGAACGCGGAGATAAAGGAAAAAGAGATGCTTAAAGGCAATATGTCTGACATAAGCAAGCTGTTCTATCTGGAGGTCATCGACGCCTCATTCTCGATTGACGGCGTTCTTGGGGCTTTTGCCTTCACTCTCTCAGTCCCCCTGATTCTTCTTGGAAACGGGCTTGGTGCGATAGTTGTCCGCCAGCTAACGGTCGGCAACATCGAGAACGTCAAGAAATACAAGTACCTCAAAAACGGAGCCATGTACTCGATTCTTGTGCTCGGCAGCATCATGATTATTGATTCGTTCTACCCTCATCTGGTGGCTGCCTGGCTCTCACCTGTTGTGACCTTCATAATCGTCGGCCATTTCTTCCGTAAGTCAAAAAATGAACTTAAGTCGGGCTCTGAAAATGGCGAAAAGTAGAGAACGGCCAGCCAAATACCGGGAATTCAGCAAAAAGGCAAAAGCCAAAAACAAGCCCTAAAAATCATTTGGGCGGGCTTTGCAAAACGGCGGCGTTTCGAGTTTGTGCCGATTGTCCCGGATTCGCCCGTAAATCAGGTTGATTTTTGGCGGGGGGATATTTGTCAGGGCGGATATATCCTTTTTCTCAAACCCCTGCGCCTTTAGCTTCAGAATCAGGTCTATCTGGAAATACGTGAGCCCAAGCTCGCCTTCGTCGGTCTGCCCTTCCCAGAGGCCAGCTGTCGGGGGGCTTTCGATAATCCCGTCAGGGATTTTGAGCCTTTTTGCGAGGGCGAAGATTTCCGTTTTGTAGAAGCCGGCCAGAGGCTCGATATCCACCCCTCCGTCGCCGTATTTGGTGAAATACCCGAGCTCAAGCTCGGTGCGGTTCGTCGTCCCGACGACAATGAGCTTTTCCCGGTTCGCGAAGTAGTAAAGCGCGGCCATTCTCAGGCGACTTTGCAGGTTACCCTTTGCCACCCTGTCCGCGTCCGGCAGGTTTTTTAGGAATTCCCAGTAAATCCCTTTGAGGGAAATCTCCTCTATCTCCAAAAAATTCCTCAAAAGCCCGATATTTTCACTTCGTCGGCCATTCGCCGGCATATAAAAGAAGCGCGCCTTCTTCCCAAGCGCCCTCTTTGCCAGAATCGCCATGACCGAAGAATCAACGCCCCCGCTTACCCCAACAATACACCCCCCGGCCTTTGCCTCGCGGACTTTTTGCCGGATGAACGACACTATCCTTTTCTCCGGGGGAATTGCAAGGTATTCTACCCTTTCAAGGCCTTTGTTTGCCAAAAGCCATTTTGCGACAAACGGCGGCACGAGGCTTTCCCAGCGGCCGCCTTCACGTATCCTCCTGCGAACCGCGGTCGAAGAGATGCCGAAATAAAGCTCATTTTTCGCGACCTCCATGCCGCTTTTTCCGAAACACTGCTTCGTCCACGGGTTTCGGGTGTATGCGATAATCCTGTTTGTCCCTACGGTTTCGATAATCTTTTCCGCCCAGTCGGGGTC